>JAHIPS010000072.1 GCA_018902915.1 Candidatus Omnitrophota bacterium
AACGCGAGGGTCAAGGCAGACGCGCTGGGCATAAAGGCGGTTGATTTCGAGAAACAAAAAGTAGATATAGACAGGCTTTACAGCGGATGGAAAGAATTGTTAGTTGACAGAAGGGACATAGACAGATTTTACAGTAAAAAAATTCTTGAAATAAAAGACGGGGAGGTGTTTCCGAATCAATATGTTTTATTAAAGGATAATGCCAATGAAAAACATACTGCGCTTGCGAGATTTTCTTTTAAGCAAAAGGCCGCAGTGCCGCTCATGCCTGACATAAATGACGTGTGGGGCATAAAGCCGAGAAACAAAGAACAGGCAATGGCGCTGGACCTTTTGATGAATGATAACGTGAAGCTCGTTACGCTCGTGGGCCAGGCAGGCACAGGAAAAACACTTCTGGCGCTCGCGGCAGGTTTAAAAAAGACAGTGGATGAGCACGCGTACAAGAGGATGCTTGTCTCAAGACCTGTTATACCAATGGGCAAGGATATCGGCTATCTTCCAGGCACAAAGGCAGAGAAGCTTGTAAACTGGATGCAGCCTATTTATGATAACCTGGAATATATTCTTACAATAAGAAAGAAGAAGCACTATATCGAAGACCTTATCGACTCTGACCTTTTGCAATTAGAGGCGCTTACGTATATGCGCGGCAGGAGCATACCGAATCAGTTTATTGTTGTGGACGAGGCGCAGAATCTTACCCCGCACGAGATAAAGACTGTTGTGAGTCGCGCCGGGAATAACACCAAGATGGTTTTAACAGGGGACCCCTACCAGATAGACAGCCCTTACCTTGATTCTTCCTCAAATGGCCTGAGTTATGCTGTTGAAAAGATGAAGGGCCAGGAGATGTTCGGCCACGTCATGCTCACCAAAAACGAACGCTCCTCACTCGCCTCACTCGCCGCAGAACTGCTGTAATTATAATAGTAAGTAGTATAAGTAGTAAGTAGATAGTAAGTAGAGACGTCTACCAATTTGTTCGGGAGCCTGCCCTAGATTTATTCAGGAGACAGCTACCCGAACAAACCTGAGACAGGTTCCCGATTGTGGCGGTAGACGTCTCTAGATATATGGCGGTAGACGTCTCTAGATATATAAGATATATGCAAAAGTAAAAGTCTAAATTTTCAATTCGCTCCCAGACCTCCTTTTAGCCGTTAGATTATCTCAATCTTTACCTTAATAAGGCCCTGAGTTAGATCTGCGATTTGGGAGAAGGCGTGCTGGGTCAGGTCTATGATTCGGCCTTTTTGGACTAATCTTTTGGCTGGACCTCGGTCATTTACTCGAACCAGTATGGATTTTCCATTTTCCAGGTTCGTGACCATTAGGTTGGTATTGAAGGGCACATCCCACATGGCGCAGGTAAGGGAGGAGTCATCGAATATTTCCATGTTGGCAGTGGTTTTAAGGATGCCAGGGTCGTTCTCAGAGTACCAGGAGGCTATACCTTTATATATAATAGCGCTGGAGGCCACATCCTGGGCTGGTATAAGCGGCATTAAGAGTGAAATTACCAGGATAAGCGCTATTTTCTTCATGAAACCCCCAAATAAAAAACCTATTCCGCGCTTAAAAGAATAGGTTTTAACAGGGTTCGGTAATCCAGCCGCCTTATCCGCCTTAGGCGGATTTAGGCCTGTTGACTTTGCGCCCCACTCTTTCAAGCGGTTTGCCTTTATCGTCCTACATATTCAGTTGTCTCTAATTAAAGTATGCCATACAAACCTTAAAAAACAAGGGAAAATAGTTGTTGACAAGTTTGGTCATTTAATTTATAATACTTATTAAATAGGTTAAGTTAGTAGTGTGTTAAAAGATAACAGGAGGTGCCTAATGCGCACAAAAGTACTATCTATTGTTTTGGCAACAGTGTTTTTCCTCAGCCTGGTAATGGTGAAACAGGCATTTTGCTACAGGATCCCGCCAGAAGAGAGCAATATCAGGTATTTATACGTCTTTGGCGAGGATGGTAAGAAAAGTTATGGCGCGAAAAAGGAACCGCAGGTGGTTTTTTTACAGGTCCCTGCAGGTTACACTGGAAATATAGAGATATCTATATACGACCCTGATGTCGGCGGGTACGTAGATGAAAAGAGCGGGAAGTGGAACACTGAAACCCGCTTTTCTATTTTTGGCGGAAAGAAAGCGTATTCGTCAATAGCAGGAAAGACAGAGCCTAATATAGAGAGTTTTTGGGAAGGCGACCTCATAGATGAAAAGACCTTTGGCGAAGATAAATCCTACGACAAAAAGTTTTATCATTTTTCTCCTATAGAGGCAAAGAAGGGAGAAAAGATAGGGGACCTCATGTATTTTAAGATAGTTGCTGAAGGCGTATCAGGGGACGACAATAACGTCTTTGCGCTGGAAGTATCGCCTGATGCAATAGAGGCCTTTAGCTATTCATTGTCGCTGAGGTTGTCTGAAAAGCGCGGCGAAAAAATGGCGCTTTATCCTGATATCCCTAAAGATGCGGCAAAGATAATCGAGTACAACTATGACCTGGATGCAACAGGGGGCGAGATAGAAATGGTAAGCGCGTCCAAGTCTTACAGGATAAAAGGTTCTGGCACAGGCGTGTGGGCGAATACCGAGATCGATGTTCTGTCGTCTGATGCAGGCAAGAGATGGGTTTATGAAATAACAAAGGACAGACAGCCTAACGCAAACATGGCGATGTATTTAACGACCGGTGACGGCAGGGCTGTCCCTGTATTTTTCACGCCAGGTGAAGGCGGACCGAAAAGGGTATTTGTTGAGGCGCGCGCAGTTACACCCGCAGCTACAAAAGAGGAGCCGTGGATGGGCACAAAGCTTTCCTGTAACACATTTACATTTGACGGTTCCAAATCACATGACCCTGACAACCAGGCAATGACTTATTTCTGGGATTTTGGCGATGGCACGACCAGCAACCAGTTAAAATCAATGCATACCTATAAAGACGCGGGTCAGTACCTCGTTAAATTGACAGTCACGGATAACTCTGACGTGGACTGTAATACCGCGACGACACAGCAGGTGGTAAAGGTCAACCAGCCGCCATGCGCGATCGCGGATGGACCAGGCATAACCTGTGTCAATGACGAGATAGTGTTTGACGGGAGCCAGTCAACAGACAGCCCTGATGACAAGCTTGTATACAGGTGGAACTTTGGCGATGGCGAAACAGCAGAAGGTGTGCGCGTGTCGCATAAGTACGCTAAAGGTGGGGATTACCAGGTTACGCTTACTGTAATCGATGATTCAGAGACCATGTGCGATACAGGCGTTGACAGTCTGACAGTAGCAGTAAATACCGCGCCAATAGCTGATGCCGGCAAGGATATTATAATGTGCAAAAAGAATGCCAGTGATCCTTTAGAGGTTACATTTGACGCGTCGAAATCAAAGGACGCGGATGCAGACGACCTCACTTATATATGGGATTTTGGCGACGGCGAAACTCAGGAAGGCAAGGTAGTGACCCATAGATACGAAAAGGGCGGAGAATATGTAACTAAACTCCTGATCACAGACAACACAAACACGGATTGTAACAAGTCCACTGCAACAAAGCTTGTTAGTCTAAACAGGGCGCCTTTTGCGGAAGCAGGGGATGACATGAAGATATGCATCACAGAAAAGGCAGACTTTGACGCGTCCATGTCTCTTGACAATGACGGCGATACCCTTACCTATATATGGGATTTTGGAGATGGAAAGACCGGCAAGGGCAACAATATCTCTCATAAGTATTCAAAAGGCGGGCTTTACAAGGTCACTTTAAAGGTCGACGACGGCAGTGAAACAGAATGTTCGAATTCTCTTGATACGATCCTAGTGGATGTAAATTCTACGCCAAAGGCTGATATAAGCGCTGACGAGATCGCGTGCGTAAGTGAGAGCGTAAAATTTGACGGCGCCTCTTCAAGCGATCCGGATGGCGACAAGCTGGGTTATACCTGGGATTTTGGCGACGGCACCACTGGAAGCGGAGCAGCCGCAAAACATAAATATGAAGAGGGCGGACTTTACAAGGCCACATTGTTTGTTGATGATGGCAAGGGTTCAGAGTGTTCAGGATCAACCAAGACCCACTATGTAAATGTCAACACGCCTCCTGTGGCTGAGGCAGGACCAGACCTTTTGATCTGCGTCACTGACGAGGTAGAGTTTGATGCCTCAAAGTCGTATGACCCGGATGATGACAGCCTTACCTTTAGCTGGGATTTTGGCGACGGCACTACAGCGCAGGGGCCAAAGGTAAAACATGGTTACAAGGATATAGGCATTTACAAGGTGACCCTGTCAGTCAAGGATGATTCAGGCACGGAATGCAATATTGCGACAGATGGACTTGTTGCCACGGTAAACGCGCAGCCAGTGCCGATTATAGAGGTGATGTAACTTTATCGCCCTAGAGTTAGGATTTGGGAGAGAGGCCCCGTATAAAACTTTAGAGTTTTGCCGGGGCCTTTTTTATGGTATAATATTCCTTTATGATAAGACATAGAACTATTTTAGTATTGATGCTTGCAGTCGCGATTGTTTTTATCGCGCAATCTCTCTGTTATGCAGCAGGGTCAAGGGAACTTACCATTGTGTTTACAGGGGATATGCGGGGGGAGCTAGAAAATTGTCACTGTCCAAAGGATGATTTCGGCGGCCTTGATAGAAGATACAAGTATATCTCCGGGGTAAGAGAAGAAGTTGGCGAGCTGCTCCTGGTCGATGTCGGTGACGTGCTTTCCCTGGCCACGGCTGATCTTACCGAAGACGAGATTGCCCGCAACGGAGTCATCTCGTTTAAGGCAATGGAGCTCATGGGATATGATGTCATGAACGCTGGCGAGACCGACATTGTTTTAGGCGAGGATTTTTTAAGCGAGCGCGCAGAAGAAGTTTCTTTCCCTTTTATATCAGCAAACATAATAGATAAATATACGCAGGAGCCATATTTCAGGCCGTACATTGTCAAGACAATGGAAAGCGGCCTGAAGGTCGGCATACTGGGGGTCTCCAACGAGCGCTATATATTAAATTCAGATAGGTTGGAGATCGAGCCGAACAAAAAAGCGGTTGCCAGGTATTTAGCTGAATTAAAATCAAAATCAGATATTGTCATTGTCCTGGGGCATTTAGGCATGCCATATTCTGTAAAATTGGCAGAAAACATAGAGGGGATCGATTTGATACTCAATGGCCACTGGGATACTGACAGCCAGGAACCAATAGAAGTAAACGGCACATTGATCATGCCGACGACTTATCATTCCAGAAAGATAGGACGATTAGATCTCGATGTATACGGGGGACAGATATCTTCTTATAAATGGGAATCCACGCCGCTTGATGAGGGATTTGACGGCGAAAAAATCGTGGATGGCATTATTGCTGAGATGCCGGAACTGGAAACACAAAAGACTACCGGGCTCGTGACAGTAGAGGATATAGCTCTTGATAGGCCGTTAAGGGTGCTTGTGTTTTATACAGCAGGCTGTAAGGCCTGCATGGAAATAGAAAGGGACTTATTAACCGAGATAGAAGAGAGATATGGCGATTCTATTGTGATAGAGAATTATGATATTGGGAAACCCCAGAATTACGAACAGATGACAAGGCTCGAGAAGCTGTACGGCGTGGAAGGCGGTTTTGTGCCGGAGGTGATTGTTTCAAGACAGGTATTAATGGGAAAAGAAGAAATCGCCTTGAGGTTAGACGAGGTCATACATGATGCATTGGAAGAGCCAATCGACCTAAAAAAAAACCAAGCTTTGGCCTTGGAGGCGGCTAAGTACCAGGAGCCAACCAGGGGCATTATACTTTCCAGGTTCGAATCATTCAGCGTATACACGGTTCTCTCAGCAGGGCTTTTAGACGGCGTTAATCCCTGCGCCTTTACCACGATAGTGTTCTTCATATCGTTTCTTGCCTTTGTCGGCTACAGGCGTCGCGAGATGTTTTTCGCAGGACTTTCCTTTACTCTAGCGGTATTTTTTACGTATCTTTTGATCGGCTTGGGCATCTTTAGGTTTTTAAGGGCAATGAAGGCCTTTGGCTATGTCACGGTCTTTATCAACACACTGATAGGGGCGCTGGCGATCTTACTCGGCATACTGAGCCTGGTGGATTATTTCAGGTTTAAAAAGAGCAAGGACTCGAAAAGCATCATATTGAAACTGCCGCAGGCGATCAAGAATAAGATACATTCGGTAATCGGGTCAGATTTTAGAAAAGATAAGAAGAGCGAAAAGCGGAATTTCTGGAAGATAATATGGATAGCGCTTAGCGCAGGATTCATGGTGTCTCTCCTGGAATCGTTTTGTACAGGCCAGGTGTATCTGCCTACCATAGCGTTTGTGCTTAAGATGCCTGATAAGAGCATATCCGCGTTTTTATATCTTATCATGTACAATCTCGCGTTCATCGCTCCCTTAGTAGCGGTATTTTTCCTGGGCCTTTTCGGCGTTACCTCTAATGCCTTTTCGCGCTTCATGGAAAAACGCCTTGGCCTCGTCAAACTCTCCACCGCAGCCCTATTCTTCCTTCTAGCAGCAGTCTTAATAATCCTTCGTTAATTCAGTAAATCTTCTGGCAGAAGATCTACTATGTTCGCCGCACGATTTGCTTGACGATGGAAGGTTTTTGGAATACACTTATGCTATATGAGGGCTATATTGTGTATAGTTATTATAGGGCTGGTTTTGAGCGGGTGCGTGACGCAGGAGTATAATGCTGCCACGGGCAGGGAAGATATCATGATGGTGACTACGGAAAAAGAGATCGATATGGGCAGGCGTATTGCAGAGAGCATCGAGAAGAGCACGGAGATAGAGCTTGACCCTGATCCATTGATGAGCGAGCGTGTCAGGCAGATCGGGCAGAGGATAGCCGCGGTCTCTGACAGGCAGGAGGTAAACTACACGTTCAGGGTAATAGACGAGGATGAGGTGAACGCGTTTGCGTTGCCGGGCGGCTACATATTTCTTTTTAGAGGCCTTGTTGAAAAGGTCGAGAGTGACGACGAGCTTGCCTCTGTAATGGCGCACGAGGTGGCGCACGTGGTAGCCAGGCATTCTATAAAGCGGCTGCAGGGCGGCGTGGGTTATACGATACTGCAGATACTGATGGCTGTATCAGGCTCGAGCGGGAGCGACATGAGAGGGGTCAATGCGGCATTTGGCCAGCTCATCATGTCATACTCGCGGGAAGACGAGGCGCTGGCAGACAAGATAGCTGTTAAATATTTAAAGGAAGCAGGTTTTGACCCCAAGGCCATGATAAGTTTTCTGGAAAAGATGCAGGAGGTCAACAGGGAACGGCCCATACGGCCTTATTCCAACTATCGTTCTCACCCGCACATCGCTGACCGTATCCGCATGGTCAAACAGGATCTTTTAGGAGAGGTTGACTTTACCGATTACATGAATAAACCAGTGGAGCTGCATTGATGAAAAAGGAGGCAAGCGTGGCAAAGAAATACGATTTTACAAAGGAGGACCCGTGGCGCATATTCAGGATAATGGCTGAGTTTGTGGACGGGTTTGAGGAGCTGTCAAAGGTCGGTCCTGCAGTCACTATATTCGGATCAGCCAGGCCAAAATCACAGGACAACTATTACAAATTAGCCGAGGAGACAGCAGCCCTTTTGGCCAAAAACGACTATGCGATAATAACAGGTGCTGGCTCGGGCATAATGGAGGCAGCCAATAAAGGAGCTAAAAAAGTAGGTGGCAAGTCCGTAGGTTTGAATATACAGATGCCAGTTATCCAGAAACCGAACAAATACATAACAGACCTTATTGATTTTAAATATTTCTTCTGTCGCAAGGTCATGTTTGTGAAATACGCCAGGGCATTTGTAATATTTCCAGGCGGTTTTGGCACAATGGACGAGTTTTTTGAGTCGATCACGCTTATCCAGACCGTGAGGATAGATAGATTCCCTATTATATTAGTGGGTAGCGTGTACTGGAAGGGGCTTGTCGCGTGGATGAAAACAGCCATGCTGGAGGAGGATCGCATTGACAGGCAAGATCTGGACATATTCAGCATAGTAGATAGCGCTGGAGATGTTTTAAAAATAATCAAGAATTTCTATTCAAATTCGAGGTGATATGGTATATAATCTTATAAAGCAGCTGTTTAAAAGAAAAAGACGGAGGTGGGGTATGAAAAAGAAGAAGAAGGTCAAAAGAAAAGTGGCCGGGAAGACAAAGAAGAAAAAGACAGTGGCTAGACCCAAGAAAAAGGCTGCAAGTGCGAAAAAGAAAAAGGCGCCTAAGGCAAAGAAACCTTCGAGGATCTCGACCTCTGTGCCTGTTGGCACATCACTGGAGGAAATAGGGGTCGTGACCCACTATTTTCCGCATGTCGATGCAGCTGTTATAAAACTGACAAAAGGTTCTCTGTCCCAGGGCGACACTATTGTCTTAAAAGGCCACACCACTGATTTTAAGGAAAAGATCGTGTCCATGCAGCTTGACCACGTTCCTATAGCAAGCGCTTCCAGCGGACAGGAAATAGGGCTCAAGGTCAAATCAAGGGTCAGGGAACACGACATAGTCTACAAGGTTATTGTCTAACTTGAATTTGCAGTAAAGTGTGATATACTTTTCTTGAAGCCGATAAAGTTAAAAAGATGGGCCTTTTCATAAGGCCAAGCCAGATCGCGCTACGCGATTAATCTTTATCGGCTTCTTTTTTATTATAAACATGCCCAATAAAATCATATCAGTATATAGTAATATTGCTACGCTTGGTAAGACTGGCTATGCCATAAACCTTGCTGCAGGGATTACAAGGCTTGCGGACGAGAGGGCGCTCCTCATCAATATGACCAGGCAGGCAGAAGGTCTGCCTGAGGCGATCGCAGGCATAGATATATTAAACCTCGAGGAGCTAGACAGCCAGCGCATGGAACAGATTAAAAAAGAGCACAGCCATATAGTCATTAACCTGCCTCTTGGCATGAACGAGTCGCTGTACGAGATACTGGGCTGTTCGGATGCGATCCATTATTTTGTTGATTCTACCAGGGATAGTCTTGTTGCCTCGTACGAGTTTTTAGAGGAGCTGCTTAAAAAAGGCATGCAGGAGATTCATTCCAAAATCAAGGTCGTGGTAAACAGGCTTAATATATTCGATAAATTTTCAAAAGGCGAGATCTCGTGGCTGGTTAGAAGAGATATATGGGCCATCGTGCCTGAGCCAGGGATATTAGAGACGCCAGTAGACGCAGAGGGCGTGCCACTTGTTTTAAAGACCCAGCCCTCGCTTTACTCAAAGGCGATCTTGCGCATAATAAAGAGGGAATTAGACATGATGGTGGGCCTGGCGCTCGGCAGCGGCGCAGCGTTTGGTATCGCGCATATAGGCGTCTTAAAGGTGTTGGAGCAGAATCGCATACCTGTGGATATAGTGTCAGGTTCGAGCATAGGGGCGCTCATAGCGAGCATGCTGGGGCTCGGGTATTCTTCTGACAGGATAGAATATTTTGCAAAGAAACTCACGAACAAACTCAAGATCATGAGGTTATTGGATTTTACCCTGCCTGTATCAGGTATACTCGCTGGCAGGAGGCTGAAGAGGTTTTTGAAGACCATTTTAGGAGAAAAAACATTTGAAGATCTGGAAATACCTGTTAAGATAATGGTATATGACCTTGCCAACAGGGAAACGCTCACCATGGAGAGCGGCCAGCTGGTCGAGGCCGTGTACATGTCGATAGCTGTGCCAGGCATATTCGAGCCAAAGACAGAAAGGGAAAGGGTCATGGTGGATGGCGGGATCTCGGATCCAGTGCCAGTGGACGCGCTGCTGAAGGAAGGCGTGAAAAAGATCATAGCAGTGAATGTCCTGCCAGGCCCTGAAGATATACACGAGAGAAACATGCTCTTGAAGAAAAGATCAAAGGAAGACGAGGTGCAGATGCTCACAGGTTCTTTCGGCATCAGGCTGAAACTGAAGATACGTAATTTTTTCAGGCGTATCTTCACGCCCAATATATTTGATGTGATCATGACCAGCATACAGTCAATGGAATACGATCTTGCAGAGGCGAGCTGCAAAAAGGCGAGCGTTGTTTTGCGGCCAGTGGTCATAGACGCGACCTCGATCGATTTTCACCTTGTCAGGAATTTTATAAAGAAGGGCGAGGAAGAAACACTCGCGCATATTGACCAGATAAAAAAGATGGTGGAGCCTTGATATGGCAGGGGAAGCGTTAAAGGTATTGATGATAGAGTTTGACAAGCAGAATATCCTAAAGATAAGGGATGTTCTTTCATCGCCGTCAGATATTTCTTACGATGTATCCTGGGCGCAGAAGGAAGAAAACGTGCTGAGCATGGTCGATAAGGAGGATTTTGACGTGATCCTTATCTCGTATAAGCTCCTCGGCGCCAATGGCCTCGAGATATTATCTGACCTGCAATACAAGGATCTCAAGGGACCTGTCATAATGATGGCTGACAAGGGAGACGAGGAGTTTTCCACGCAGGCAATGCGGCTGGGCGCGCATGATTTTGTAATACGCGGCAAGGGTTTTGAAAAAGGCCTGCCCCTGGTCATCCATAATGCCCTGAACGCGTTTCGCGCAAAAAAAGAAAGAGAACGGCTGCAGAAAGAGATCGCCGCTAAAAATATAGAATTAGAGTCGGCGAACAGGAAATTAAAAGAGATTGACAGGATCAAATCTGACTTTGTCGCAAACGTGGCTCACGAGTTCAGGACGCCTTTAACTATTATAAAAGGCAATACAGACATGGTGATCAAGGGCGGACTCGGCAAAGTGACAGACCAGCAAAAGGACATGCTGGACGGCGCAGTAAAAATAGCTAACAGGCTCTCACGCCTTGTAAATGACCTTCTGGATATATCAAAGATAGAATCAGGAAAACTGAAATTAAAAAAAGAGACTATAAATATGAATAGGATCATAGAAGAGAACATGGCTGCCTTTGATAAGATAATAAAGGACAAGAAACAGACGCTTCAAAAAGAGCTTGCCAAGGACATGCCGGACATAACCGCTGACATGGACAAGATAACGCAGGTTTTTATCAATCTTTTGAGCAATGCTGTAAAGTACAGTGCAGAAGGAGGCTCTGTAATAGTAAAAACTACGAATCTTGAAAAAGAAATAATGGTAGAGGTCGCGGATACAGGCGAGGGTATAGCTCCGGAGGACATAGACAAGGTATTTGATAAATTCACAAGGGTGACAGCAGAGAAAAAAGAAGGCACTGGCCTGGGCCTTCCAATAGCCAAGGATATAGTGGTCCTTCACAAGGGCAGGATGTGGGTCAAGAGTGAACTGGGCAAAGGCAGCCAGTTCTTCTTCACCCTCCCTAAATAAGGAGATAATGATGAGACGTTTGATATGGGTGGTGCTGGTATTAATGGCAATTTCTTCTATAACTGGCTGCGCTCGCACAAAGCGCGTAGCAAATGATATTGACTGGGTAGTTTTTGACGGCGAGCCATCAAGGGAAAATTAAGCGAGGACCTGATATGCTTACAAGAATCAGAGAAGACATAAGATCTGCAATAAATAAGGATCCGGCGGCAAAGAGCGCGCTGGAGGTGGTATTGTGCTACCCGGGCGTGCATGCTATATGGTTTCACAGGATAGCGCATTTTTTCTACAAAAAGAATCTCTATCTGATAGCCAGGATGATTTCTCATGTCTCAAGGTTTCTCACAGGCATAGAGATCCATCCAGGGGCCAAAATAGGCAGGCGTGTGTTTATAGACCATGGAATGGGCATTGTCATAGGCGAGACCTCAGAGATAGGAGACGACACCCTGCTTTATAAAGGCGTGGTCCTTGGAGGCACGAGCCTGGAAAAAGATAAACGCCACCCTACTATAGGAAAGAACGTGGTCATAGGTTCAAATAGCTGTGTGCTTGGACCTGTTAAAATAGGCGATGGCGCGAGGATCGGCTCTGGCTCTGTTGTTGTAAAAGACGTGCCTCGAGGCGCAACCGTTGTGGGCGTGCCAGGCAAGATCGTTGAAAAAAAGACTGCCGAGAAGCTGGCATTGGATTTTGAACATGGAAACCTCCCTGACCCGATAGCAGACGTGGTAAAGATCATGCTGAAGATGCAGCATGAATTAGAGGAGAGGCTGAAGACATTAGAAAAAGACCACAAGATAAAGGCACGAAGTATATTCCATGATTATGAAGAAAAGGCGACAGAGGAGCTTCCTGACGCCTGATAAACCCACCGTTGTCCCCGCGTATATATGAATAGCAAGACAATTATTGTAATGCCTGCTTATAATGCCGAGAAGACATTAGAGAAGACCTACAGGGATATACCAGGAGGCATTGTTGACGAGATCATACTGTGCGATGATTTTAGCAAGGATAAGACTCTCGAAGTCGCCAGGGGCCTGGGCTTGACAGTGATAGCGCATGATAAAAATAAAGGCTATGGCGGAAATCAGAAGACCTGCTACAGAGAGGCGCTTAAAAAAGGCGCGGATATCGTTATCATGCTGCACCCTGATTACCAGTATGACGCTAAAAAAATTCCAGAGCTGATCCAGCCCTTGCTGGAGAAGGGCGCGGATGTAGTATTGGGTTCGAGGATTCTGGGCGGCACAGCCCTTAAAGGCGGGATGCCTTTATCTAAATATATATCAAACAGGCTTGCGACAATATACGAAAATAAGGTCCTGGGTCTGAATCTTTCTGAATACCACACTGGTCTTCGCGCGTTTACAAGGAAATTCTTGGAAACAGTTAACTGGCAGGCCTATTCAGACGACTTTTTGTTCGACGCCCAGATTCTAATAGACGCCAGAAGGCACGGTTTTAAAATAGCCGAGATACCGATTGAGACCAGGTACTTTAAAGAGTCGTCCCAGATAAGTATTTTCAGGGGGGTAGTCTATGGCATTGGCATATTTTCCGAATTGAGAAAATATAAAAGAGAGCGGATAAAAGGCTCAAAATAATTGACAAAATGCCATTTGTATGATATTATTTACGATAATATGATCAACCTTGCGAAAAGGGTTTTTGCAAGGGGTACGGAAGGAGGGCAGTAATAGTGCCAAAGGGTAAGGTTAAGTGGTTCGACAATAAGAAAGGCTACGGCTTTATCACACCAGAGGATGGCAAGGATGTATTTGTGCATCACACAGCCATACAGGGTGACGGATATAAGACCTTAGCGGAAGGTCAAGAAGTAGAGTTCGATATTGTCCAGGGACCAAAAGGAGAACAGGCATCTAACGTAACCAAGTTAGGATAAGCCGGAAATAGCTATCTTTGCCCCCAGCGTTTTACGTTGGGGGCATTTTTTTTAGGAGTCATGACAGAGTTTATCAGGGTATGGAAGGAATTTGACATAAAGGATGTCTCAGGGCACCTCCTTATGGTGGGGGACCTTACAGGGGATTGCTCTAGCTGCAGGCATCTTGGCATAGACTATTCGCAGGCAAAGACCTGTCCAGGATGCGGCGCGGAGTTCAAGTATATTGCCACCAGGACAAGGGATACAAGAAGGATAAAGACCAAAAGACCGGATCTGATATTCATTGATTTCGAGGATTACAAAAAGGCATCAGGCAAACTAAGGGCAAGGGACCTGTTATCTTAGCTATATTTGACAAAATGAGCAATGCACGATTTGTCAAATATAGATAGTGGATCATGAATAGACTAAACACGCTATTTATCCTGATTATAATTCTTGCCACAATCGCGGCTTATGCAAATTCCCTGCATAATCAGTTCGTATGGGATGACGAGGATTGGATACTCAAGAATTCAACGATAAAAAATCCCCAGGAATGGTCGAAGCTGTTTACCGAGAACAGCATCCAGGGCGCGAGAAAAGGCAGTAATTTTTACCGTCCTTTGCAGGCAATAACCCATGGAGTAGACTATCTTTTATGGGGATATAGATTGCCAGGCCACCACGCTACTAATATCGCCTTTCATGCTTTAGCAGCGATTGTTTTGTTTTTGCTCCTGGGTCGGGTTTTTTCCCAAAACATGGCGTTTCTCGCAGCGCTTTTTTTTGCAATACACCCCGTGCACACGGAAGCGGTTACGTATGTCTCAGGCAGGGCGGATCCAATGGCAGTCCTGTTTATGCTTTTAACCGTGCTATTGTTTGAAAAGAATATTTTTCTTGCATGCGGGGCGTTTATCCTTGGGATACTTTCAAAGGAATCCGCTCTCATAGCACCGCTTTTAATCTGCGTATACCTGGCAGCCAGGGATAAGAAAATAGACTATAAAAAATTCACACCTTTTATTTTTATCATAATCGTCTACGCCGCGCTAAGACTTACCATATTGAATTTTACAGGCACTATTCCCGAGAATGCCCCGAAGGCATTTTTCTATGTGCCTTTTTATATCAGGCTCAGCACCTTTTTAAAGACCCTGCCTGTTTATTTCAAGGTGCTCCTGTGGCCGTTCGGCCTGCACATGGAGAGGGATATAGCCCTGTCGTATTCGGTTTTCGAGCCGCAGAGTTTTCTCGGACTTTTAACAACAGGCTCTCTTTTCTTTTTCGGTTTCAGGTTCAGAAAAAGTCATAAGTTTTTACTTTTTTCAGCAGCCTGGTTTTTTATCTGCATCTTTCCCAACTCAAACCTGTTTCCCATAAACGCGCTTTTATACGAGCATTGGTTGTACCTGCCGTCGATCGGATTTTTTGTTATTGTGGCGTGGGCGATTAATAGGTTGCTGGGAAAAAGGCAGCTTAAGTTTATAGCTGTTTTATTGGCGTTGTGCCTCGCAGGTTTTTATACATGGAGGACATTTGAACGAAATAAAGACTGGCATGACCCTATATCCTTTTACGAAAGCACCATAATGTATAAGCCTGACTCAGCGCGTTTACATAATAACCTTGCAATGGCCTATGCCGATGCCGGAAGAAACGATGATGCTATCCGTGAATACAAAAAGGCCATAGAGTCAGGCGATTATTACGCGCAGCCGCATTATAACATTTCGAATATATATTTAAATAGAGGCGATTACGCCTCGGCTGTTAAAGAGCTGAAGATTAGCATAGAAATAGACAATAATTTTTTATATTCGCACGAGAGCCTGGCGCTTATTTATTTTAACCAGAATAATTTTGAGCAGGCAAAAAAAGAGGCGCTTTTTATAATTGAGAGAGAACCGCAGAATAAAATAGCCCGTGAGATATTGTCCAAGATTCCTTATTTGACAAAATGAACGTGTCGGATTTGTCAAATAAGGGAGTATTTTAGGATGGACCAGAGGACATTTAGAGAGCAGAGCGGGTGGAATTTCTTACCTTCTTTAAAGGTCCTTGCCTTATAAGGGATCGCGACCTCTTTAATCTTAAAACCTTTCTTCGAGACCTTTGCTGTTAATTCAGTATCTGTGCCAAATCCTTTGCACGTGAGTTTTATCCCTTCAAGGGTATGTTTTTTAAAGACCTTAAAGCATGTCATAGCATCAGTGAGGCGCGTGCCGTATAAAAGGTTTATAAGCCCTGTCCCAAATCTATTCGCGAGAGAATAAGCAAGCCGCATCTTTTCAGGATGCTTATTGTTGAAGAATCGCGAGCCATAAACTATGTCTGCATTATCCTGCGTGATGGGTTTTAGAAGCAGAGGATAGAGGGAGGGGCTGTATTCCAGGTCAGCATCTTGTATCAGGATGATGTCTCCGGTCGCATGCGGTATGCCAGATGAAAGCGCAGCGCCCTTGCCCTGGTTTTTCGCGTGGTGGATGACTTTTGTGTCAGGGATCACAGCGGTCGCCTTTTCAACAGTCTTGTCAGTCGAGCCGTCATTTATAAGGATGATCTCTTTTTCAGATATGCCGCATGAAGAAAGGTCAACCTCTTTTATTTCCTGCATGATTTTTTGGATAGAGCGCTCTTCATTGTAAGCAGGGATTAAGATGGACAATTTCATAACGTTAATTATACACTGTTTTATTTAATTTGCAACCTCATTGCAAGTATAGTAAAATAAAACACATGATAGGAAATAGATATAAGGTATATTGGAAGAAAGGCTGGATCTCAGCGCTGATTATATTAGGCGCGTTTACCTATCTATTGAATATCTCCTGGCTTAAGTGGGGCAGCCTTCTTATAGATACAGGAAGAGAGTTGTGTGTCCCATGGAGGCTCCTTTCGGGCGACTTGCTATATAAAGATATATTTTATGAATTCGGCCCATTCGCGCCATATTTAAATGCGCTTCTATGCATGATCTTCGGAGTTCATCTTCGAAGTTTTATTATAGGCGGGATACTCACTGTAGCGCTGATGTGCTTTCTCATATATAAGTTATCCCGTATTTTTTTAACCCCAATCTTTTCTACACTTTCTGTTCTGACCTTTCTTTTTGTATTTGCGTTTAATCAGCACTACGAGGCAGGTATCTTTAACTACATAATACCCTATAGTTATGCGTCTATCTACAGCATGCTATTTGCATGCGCGGCCTTATTTTTTTATTCTCGGAGTTTATTAAAAGGAAAAAGGGGATCCATTTATCTTTGTGGATTCTTGACGCTGTTAACACTGGTGACAAGGATAGAGATAGGTATTATGCTTATCGTATCAATATTAACCGGAATCATCCTTGATTCCAGAAGAGGAAAAAGATCGAAGATGATATGTATATACAGCCTTTTTCCAGTCATCGTCGCAGGGCTTATTTATGGTCTTTTCGCAATTATGACAAGAGGCGCCGCCCATCATATAGTGGACACAAATACCCTTTTGATAAATGTGGATATAAGGGGACCTCTTACGGGCAATACGCTCGGTACCAATGATTTTTGGAATAACATCGCGGCTATATTAAAAACAGCCCTGTATTATACCGGCATAAGCGTTGTATTTTTTATTGCTGGGTGGGTATTATTTTTGATAAGGAAGCTCGGATTGATTAAGAAGGGCCTCCTCAGTATTGGAGCTGTGGCGCTCGCCGTCGGCATCGTTATCTTGTTTCAGAGAAAATTCTTCCCTTATTATCTGCAATACCGCTGCGCGCCTATCATCTGTATAGTACTTTTTATTATTGCCTATAGAGGATCTTCGGCAGGCATGGATCAGAAAAGGTCTTTGTTCTTAATGGCCTTTTCTGTTTTTTCAGTCTTAACAATGACGCGCATGCTTTTTGCTGTTAAGGCAGAACATAGTGGTTTTTACCTTTTGGTCCCAGGGATGTTGTGTTATTATTTTTTCTTCCTGAAAGTAATCCCCGAGATATTTACAAAAACCCAGATGCGCGCTTTCTATGGATTCGCTTTCGCGATCCTATCAGCAGCGTTTATTATAACCCCGACAACATTTTCATTTTATATGTATAAGTACCGCACTTTGGAAATATCTTCTCCAAGGGGCACAATGCGAGTACGGCCGGGGTATTATAGATGCAAGCAATTGTTAGACTATCTCAATGAGAAAACAGGCCCATCGGCAACCCTTGTTGTATTTCCAGAAGGGTCAACCTTAAACTTTCTCTCCGCTAGGGTTAATCCATTGCACCAGCACTCTTATCTGCCTTTATGGTTTTCCGATCCAGACAATGAAGAAGAGGTTATTAATGGCCTCGAGGATAACGATGTAACGTATGTCGCTATTGTCAGGCGAGATACCTCTGATTATGGTGCTGCGCGATTCGGCATAGATTATGCACAGGGTATTATGAGTTATTTAGCAAACCATTATGTTAGTGAGAAGCAGTTTGGCCCTTGGCCCTTTACCAGTAATGAATTCAGTTTAGTGCTTTTAAAGAGGCAATGAAGAGAAAAATCCTCATAGTTAAATTGGGCTTTACAGAAACTATTGATAAAAGAATCTCTACTGAAGACGTTAGTCTTGGCGATGTTTTTAGAACCACGGTAATACTCCATTTATTCAAGAAAGATGAAGTAAGCTGGCTTACTACTAAAGAGGCCAGTTCTCTTCTGGTAGACAATCCTTACATAGATAGGTTGTTGATTTATGATTTAACCATTGCCTTGCAGCTTAAATCCGAGCAGTTCGATATAATCATAAATTTGGAAAAGGTTCCGGGCATATGCGCCCTGACAGATTCTATACACGCATGGAAAAGGTATGGCTTTAGATTTGATGCAAAAAAGGGAATAGCAGAAGCGTATGAACATTCGTATGAAGCACTGGCAAATTCTGAAGACCCTAACCTGCGGCGAAATATGAAAAAGAACTGGACCCAGATGCTTTATGAAATGGTAGGGGCAAGGTGGTCTGGAAAAGGCTATGTCCTGGCCTACAGGCCAAAGACCAAAGAGAAATTTGATATAGGGTTTAACATCAAGGTTGGAAGGCGCTGGCCAAACAAGGCCTGGCCTGAAGAGAATTGGCATAAGCTGGAGAGATTAATAGGCGATAGTTATTCTGTTTCATACCAGCAGTCGCTTGACAATATCAATGGTTATATTGACTGGCTTAACAGCTGCAGGCTTATTGTTACAAATGATTCATTGGGATTACACCTCGCGATAGCTTTAAATAAAAAGATAATAGTAATGTTTGGTCCAACTTCAGAAAAAGAGATATTTCTTTTTAATGGCGGCATTCTTATAAGGCCAGAGAAGAGGTCAAGGTGCATGCCGTGTTTTAATACTGTTTGTAAATATGGCAGAAGTTGCATCTGCGACATAAAACCAGAGGTTGCATATAAGAATATCATAAAATTATTAGGATAACACTATGGACGAATTGAAAATAGACAGCCATAAACTAATGTATCATGTAGATAGAGTGAATCGATGGCAAAGGGGTGAGGACATATTTCCTATTTATCTGGAAATTGCGCCTTATGGCGGCTGTAACCATCGTTGCATATTTTGCGCATTAGACTATATAGGATACAAGCCAATATCTCTGGATGCAAAGGTATTAGCAAAGACACTGAGAGATGCTGTTAGATGCGGAGTAGAAAGCGTAATGTACGCAGGCGAAGGCGAACCTCTTATGCATAAAGAGATCATAAGTATAGTAAATCTTACAAGAAAGACAGGACTCGATGTAGCCATTACTACAAATGGCGTATTTCTTGATGATCAAATGATAAAGAAATGCCTTAAGGATCTTTCATGGATACGAGTGAGTTTCAATGCTGGCAGCGCAAGAACCTATGAGAAGATTCATAAAAGCATAAAAGGAGATTTTAAAAAGGCGCTCTCTAATTTAAAGAACGCCGTAAAATATAGGCATAAATTAAAATTAGATTGTACCATTGGTGTCCAGATGGTATTGATCCCGGAAAATAGAAACGAGGTTATCAAGTTAGCTAATATAATCAAAGAGATAGGAGGGGATTATTTGATAATAAAACCTTTTTCAAGGCATCCAATGAGCCACAACGCTATGGATGAAGGCTTTGATTATTCCAGATTTTTATATTTAGATAAAAGACTTAAGGGGATAGCCACTGATGATTTCAAGATAATATTCCGATCGCATACGATGAGAAAACTAGGTAAAGATAAACCTTATGCGCAGTGTCTGGGATTGCCTTTCTGGGCATATATAGATGCAGAAGGAGATGTCTATGCCTGCAGCTCCTTTCTGAAAGACAGGCGATTCTTGTATGGGAATATATACAAGGATTCTTTTGAAAAGATATGGCGGGGAAGGAAAAGAAAAAAGATTATGAACATGATGCAGAATGGGTGGGATATAAAAGAGTGCCGCGAAGTATGCAGGCTGGATGAGATAAACAGGTATCTCTGGAATCTTAAGAATCCGTCGTCGCATGCAAACTTTATCTAAGTGAGGACATAAGTTGCATGCTCATTTGAGGAGGTTAGAATGAAAAGAGCTGTAATAATAACAGGGCCAAATTTTCAGGACGAAGAGTTTACCTACCCATACTACAGGCTTTTAGAAGAAGGTTACAAAGTGGATGTGGCGACCCCTGACAAGGTCATTGTGCATGGCAAGTATGGCGTGCCAGCCAAGCCGACAAAGGATACCAAGGATCTAAGGGCATCAGATTATGACCTTGTTGTATTGCCAGGCGGCTTTGAGGCGCCTGACAGACTTCGTATAAGAAAAGAGGTCACGAGTTTTGTAAAAGAGATGTATGAGGGAAATAAAATCGTTGCTGCGATCTGTCATGGCCCCTGGATATGTATTTCAGCAGGCATTATGAAAGGCAAAAAGGCCACAGGTTATATATCTATTGCTGACGATATAAGGAATGCAGGCGCTACTTATCTTGAAGAAGATGTAGTAGTTGATGGCAATCTTATTACTGCCCCACATTATAGAAATAATGGCGACTTCATGAAGGCAGTAATAAAGGCCATGAAATCTAAATCCGGCTAAAGGAAAACATCGATGGACAAGATTAAAAGAATCTTGTTAGTAGTTCCTCCAGGCACATCATTTGTCCAGCCAGATGGGACAAAACAGTGCAAGGAATGCTTTCCGCCTTTGGGCCTGGCATATATTGCTTCACAGCTAAAGGCCTCAGGCCAGTATGATGTCAGGGTATACGACATGGTCGTTGAGGACTTTTGGAATGAAACCTTTGTATCAGACGATGCTGTACTTTATGGCTCGTCCTTTGAGAAATACCAGAAGGTACTGGAGGAATACAGGCCAGATTTAGTCGGAATACAATGCATGCTATCCAGCCGCTCAAATTCTGCATTAGAGCTTTGCAGGATTACGAAGAAATTAGACAATAAAATTTTCACGGTTTTAGGCGGGCATCATGCCACTGCGCTTCCCGGACACGTCCTTAAAAAAGATACTGATTTTGTAGTATTAGGAGAATCTGACCATAGCTTCCCTGAATTAGCCAGTTGCCTTAATAATGGCTGTGATGTTTCTAAGATCAATGGGATTGCGTATAAACAAAATGGAAGGCTTATCTTGCAGGAGCGCCGTAATTTCGTAAAGGATCTTGATAGTTTGCCGCTTCCAGCATGGGATATTGTGGGCCTAGAAAAATACTGGTTAGGGGTTATATCCATGGGCGCTCCGCCAAAAAAGAAAAGATACGGGGTGGTTAATACCTCGCGAGGCTGTCCTCATAACTGCTACTATTGCGCTGTCCCATGCCACACGGGTGAAAGAAATTATAGAGAGAGGGATTTGGAAAGGGTAATCAGTGAAATAAAATTGTTAGTAGATAAATATGGTATTGAAGAAGTGCAATTCGCAGATGATAATTTCTTTGTAAATAAGCGCAGGATAAAAAGGCTTTGCAAGCTCCTTATTTCTAATTTTCCAGAACTATGTTTTTCAGTGCCCACAGGGACAGATATCCCTAATTTAGATTTTGAATTAATTGACCTTTTAAAAGAGGCGCGTTTTCATCATCTTATACTAGGAATAGAGACAGGAGATATTGATATCCAGGGAAGATTTGTTGATAAAAAAATAGATCTGACTGGCCTGAGAGAAAAAATAAAATACATAAAGGATGCTGGCCTGGAACCCTCTGGTATGTTTATGATAGGTTTTCCTGATGAGACACGCGAGCAGGTCCAGAGGACAGTGGAGCTGGCGACCTCTCTGGATCTCGATAGGATATATTTAATAATGGTTACACCTTTACCAGGGTCGCAGCTTTACGATTATTGCATGGAAAATAAGTTATTATACAGCGATTTTGATGTTGGCAGGCTTCGCTACTCCAATACATTTATTAAAAATAGGAATATTTCTCGACAAGAATTAGAAGGTATAAGGCGGGATACATGGAGAAACTATATGTCAAAACGCATTGACATTGAAGGATACGATAATAGGGGATGGTCAGAAGCTCTTACTAAAATATTGAAAAAGGAAGACCGATGCCTATGATCTATACAATAAAGTGCAAAAAATCTGACAGGGTCCTCTTAAGCAAAAGCAAAAAGGATATTTATACATCCTCCAATCATGTTGATTTTGATAATGTTATAGTTAAGAAGCCCTGGGGCTATGAATATCTGGTGTTTCAAAATGAGTCTGTTGCGATCTGGATGCTTCATATAGCTAGAAAAAGAAAGACCTCGATGCATTCACACCTTAAGAAAAAGACAGGCCTGGTGTTGTTGTCAGGCAGCACGGTCTGTTATCATTTAGAGGGAGAGATAAAACTAGAGCCCCTGGATGCAGTGATTATTCAGGAGGGTACATTTCATTCTACAGAGGCATTTAGCACGGTTTCGATAGAGCCGCAGTCAGAGGACGGGGTTTGGGTTATGGAGATAGAATCGCCTCCCTCAAAGACTGATTTGATTCGCATCAAAGATGAATATGGACGAGAAAAGACCTCTTACGAAGGCCAGGAACACATGGTTTTTGAACCCAAGGAGTGCCTGAAGTTCCAAGCGCCTAATACAGGAGAAGTTATCCGTAAGCCATTTTTTGATTTTTTATTCACTGTTAGAAAAGGCCGATTTTTAAAGGACAAAGATTGTCCAGGTCCAGATGCCTTGATCTCGATTATAGATGGGGTCCCTGTTACTAAATCAACTAAGCGTTATCTTGATATTGGACAGATAATGACGTTTAAGCAGTTAAGTGAAAAAATGAAAGACGAGGATTTAAAGAATTGCACTTTTTTAACTATAGAGAGATTAAAGAAGATGGCCAAGCTTTCTGATTATGTATTTTCCTTTATAGCAAGACTAGGTGTAAGGCATGTATTCGCAGTGTGCGGCGGCAACGCCATGCATCTGGTTGATTCATTAGGGCGGAATGAAAAGCTAAGTTATATCGCAACGCATCACGAGCAGGCTGCAGCAATGGCTGCGGAAGCTTATGCACGCATTTCTGGCAAGCCTGGCGCTGCGCTTGTAACCTCAGGCCCTGGCAGTACGAATACTATTACAGGTGTTTGTGGGGCATGGATAGATTCAATACCAACTATTTTTATTTCTGGCCAGGTTGTCAGTAATAACTTGATAAGGGATACAGGCCTTCGGCAATTTGGCATCCAGGAGGCTGATATTGTTAGCCTTGTTAAACCGATTACAAAATATGCTGTTACTGTTACAGATCCTAACACGATTAAATATCATCTGCAGAAGGCAGCTTATCTTGCGACTTCAGGCAGGCCAGGGCCTGTGTGGTTAGACATCCCTCTTGATATCCAGAGTAAGTTAATAAATATCAATGGCCTTGTTTCATTTACACCAGATGAGATTAAACAAGAGAAAAAACACGCGTTGCTTAAAAAACAAGTGGGCGGCTGCATCAAACTGCTTAAAAAGGCAAAACGGCCAGTTGTGATAAGCGGCTATGGCATAAGGCTTGCAAAAGGTGAAAAAGAATTTATAAGACTGGTTGAAAAACTAAAAATCCCTGTAATATCTTCATGGACAACGAGTGATCTAATCCCCTTTGACCATAAATTTTATATTGGGAGAAGCGGTATTATGGGCGACCGGGCAGGTAACTTTACTGTCCAGAATTCAGATCTGCTACTTATTATAGGCTCAAGGATGTCTATCCCACAGGTGGGTTATAATTATAAGGTCTTTGCAAGGGAAGCAAAAAGAATTATGGTGGACATAGATAAGAGAGAAACAGAAAAGGCTTCTATGAAACCAGGCATCTCTATTAACGCTGATGCAGGAGAGTTTATGATTGAGATGCTGCAGCAGTTAGAAGAAAAGAAGATAGCGCTTGAAGTTGATGATTGGCTTCAAAGGTGCTGTCAGTGGAAGATAAGATACCCTGTGGCGTTACCAGAATATAAAGACAATAAAGAAACAGTCAATTCTTTTTATTTCATAGAGGTGCTTTCTGAAAAACTAGGCGGAGATGCTGTAATTGTAACAGATATGGGCACCAGTTTTACCTGTACCATGCAGGCCTTTAGGATAAAAAAAGGCCAGAGGCTCTTTACATCCAGCGGCCATGCGCCCATGGGGTTTGGGCTCCCTGGTAGTATCGGCGCCTGTTTTGCGAATAACAGAAGAAAGACAATTTGTATTAGCGGAGACGGCGGTTTACAGATGAACATACAGGAGCTACAGACCCTGGTTCATTATAATCTGCCCATTATATTATTTGTCTTGAATAACGGCGGCTATCTGACCATCAAGCTGATGCAGCAGAACCATTTTGGAAGATATGTTGGCTCAGATAAAAATAGCGGCCTTAGCTGCCCTGACATCATTAAAGTCGCCAAGGCATACGGGATAAGGACAGAGAAAATTGCAAATCACGCTGAACTTCATGCGAAGATAGATAGCGTACTGGCAGAGCCAGGGCCTTTTATATGCGAGATTATAATGTCAGAAACGCAACCGCTGATTCCGAGGGTATCTTCGGTAAAAAAGCCTGACGGCACAATTATCTCAAAGCCATTGGAAGACCTGTATCCTTTCCTGGATCGGGAGGAATTTCTGAAAAATATGATCGTTAAACCCACAGAGGTTTTAGAATAAAAAGAGCTCATGAAAAAGGTTAGGGGCAGTAAAACTAACAAAAGGATTATTACCAGGGTGCCTGATGAGATGAGCACTGTAAAGCACGATGGCCATGTCTTACGAAGCGGAAAGAAGGTAGTGGATCGCAGCCAGATTGGAAAGACGAGCGCATGCGGCGCAAAGGCAGAGAAAAAGCCGAATCAGTTTACAGGCCACACCTTTAAGAACGAGAAGGAGAGATTCCGATTAGATGGTCATAAGCTGATCTATCATCTTGATAGGGTTAAGGACTGGCTGGAGGGCAAAAGGATAGCGCCGATTCACATAGACATGGGATTGACTAAATTCTGTAATATGGGCTGTATCTATTGTATAGGCGTTACCCAGGGCATGCAGAGAGGCGAGATGATAAAGGGCGATGTGCTGCTGCGGTTTATCGATGACTGCGGCAGGTTAGGCGTGCGCAGTATTGGTTTTATAGGCGATGGAGAGCCGACTCTGAACCCAGCCCTTTACGACGTTGTTATGAAGGCCAAAGACCTCGGGATTGACATAGGAATAGCGACAAATGGATTGCTTCTAGATATGGACCGTGCGCATGATATGCTACGTAGTTTGACATTTATTCGATTCAATCTAAGCGCTGCTGGGCATGAGAGTTTTAAGAAAATTCATAAGTGCAGCATATCCAAGTTCGACATGCTTATAGGAAAGATCAAAGGGCTCGTGAAGATAAAGAGAGAAAATAATTACTGCTGCACCATAGGTATTCAGATGGTGCTTATACCTGAAAACTTTGACCAGGTGATGAAGCTTGCGGCGCTCGGCGCAGAAATGGGCGTAGACTATCTACAGATAAAACAGTGTTCAGACAGTGAATATAAAGAACTGGGCATTAATCACGAAGACTACAAAAGGGTATTGGGTGATTTAAAGAAGGCTGAGGGATTTAGCCGCGAAGGCTACATGATAAAAGCAAAATGGAACAAGATCAATATCCTTAATGAAACAGACATTTATAGACAAGGGTTTAGAAAATATGATATATGTTATGGCACTCCATTTCTCGGCCAGATAAGCGGTGATGGAAAGGTTTACCCGTGCGGGCCATTTTTCGGTAAGGAAAGGTTCTATATAGACAATATCCATGAAGAATCATATTACGATATAGTCAAAGGGGATAGATACTGGAAGGTGCACCAGGATATTATTGATAATGTCGATGTGCACTATGACTGCACTGTTGGGTGCCGCCAGGATTATATAAATAAGTTCCTATGGGATTTAAAGAATCCGCCGGAACATATTAATTTCGTCTAATGGATTACGAGAATAAAGAGAGAATTGATATCAGTGTTATTATGCCTGCCCTTGATGAAGAGAAAAATATTATTCCTGCTATCGATAATACTCTGGCGTCCTTCAAAGATTTTAATATGCAGGGCGAGGTCATTGTCATCAATGATGGGAGTCGGGATAGAACAGAGGATCTAGTGCAAGAACTGATGAAAAAAGATAATCGCGTAAGGATGATAAAACATAAAATCCCTGAAGGAGTTGGTGCATCATTTTGGGATGGAGTGGATAATGCCCGCGGAGGTATAATTGTTGCGCTTCCTGGTGATAATGAAAATGAACCCAGAGAGATATTTCGCTATTTGAAACTTTTAGAAGATGTTGATATGGTGGTTCCTTTTGTTTACAATAAGCGCGCGAGGACGCTGTTTAGAAATATCTTAACCTTTGCCTTGATGGCAATTCTTAATGCTACATTTCGCGCCCATTTTAAATATACCAGCGGCACGGTGTTATTTAGGAAATCTATTTTGGATGACCTGGATTATCGGTGCCGCAGTTTCTTTTTAGGGACAGACATCTTAGTGAGACTCGCAAAAAGAGGATATCTATATGCAGAGGTCCCTTACAGGATTGGAACGAGAAATACAGGTAAATCAAAGGCCGTTACATTATCAAATTCCTTGCACGTTATCAGGGAATACCTTAGATTAGTGAAGGATATGTACTTTGCCAAGAAAGAGAGGCTTAAAAGATATAAGTTTAGCGGAGATTCTGTGTCTATAAAACGTTATAGCAGAAGTCGTGGACTAGTAGAATGAAAGATATAGTCATTCCCAAGACCTACAATTATGTAGCTTTGTTTTTGGCCCTTGACTGTAATTACCGCTGCAGTTATTGCATAAATTATTTTGAAAATGGCAGGTTCAACGGAGAGTTTATAAGTGGAGAAGGGTGGGTGGGGGCGCTTAACAGGATCGTCTCTCGCGATGACTTACCTATCACATTGCAGGGAGGGGAGCCGAGTTTACACAAGGATTTTATTTATATCCTTAATAATACGAAGCCAGAGTTAAAGATAGACATACTTACGAATATACAATTCGACGTGGATGAGTTCATAAAACTGGTTAAGCCTGAAAGGCTGAGAAGAAAATCGCCTTACGCGTCTATCAGAGTAAGTTATCATCCTGAGGTAATGCGCCTCGACGAGACTCTTTTAAAGGTCATGAAGATGCAGGATGCTGGGTTCAGCATTGGCATATGGGGGGTCATGCACCCTTTGTACAAGGATATTATTTTAGAGGCACAGGATAGGGCAGGGAAAATGGGGATAGATTTCAGGACAAAAGAGTTTTTGGGAGATTATGACAATTCCCTGTACGGCGCCTATAAATACGAAGGCGCATGCAATAGAGGATTTAGAAAGAAATGCCTATGTAAGACCACTGAGCTTATAATCGGGCCTACTGGCCTGGTGTATAGATGTCATGGCGATCTATACGAGGGCCGTAAGCCAGTAGGGAGTATTTTCGATACTGAGTTTGAGTTAGAGGATGTATTCAGGCCGTGCGATTGGTTTGGTCACTGTAACCCCTGTGATATAAAGGTCAAGACAAACAGGTTTCAACAGTTTGGACATACATCGGTCGAAGTAAAAGACGCCCAGAACTAGATCTTATATAGAGCAAGAAGGGGAGATGATTATGTTAAACAAGAGGAATTTAATAATCCTTCTTGTAGCCTATAAATTATTTTTGCTTGGACTCTTTATACCACTTGCCTATAATCTGGCGCCATTTTACGAAGCATCTTATCAGGAAAACACGGTATTTTCAGATGACGAGCTCTTGAATACCAGGTCGCCTTATAAGACATGGGATAGTTATAACTTTTTGTATATTGCTAAAAAGGGTTATTCCGAAGGCCATAATA
The DNA here is from genome assembly GCA_018902915.1 of Candidatus Omnitrophota bacterium. GTDB lineage: Bacteria > Omnitrophota > Gorgyraeia > Gorgyraeales > Gorgyraeaceae > JAHIPS01. Next base: position 27,599 of record JAHIPS010000072.1, read on the forward strand.
AATTTAATGTGCTGTTCCCGCTGTTTCCTGTCCTGATAAAGTTTTTCCTGCCCATCTTTAATGGAAACGCTGTAGCCTGTGGAATTTTATTGTCGAACATATTCTCACTTATAGGCATGTTGTATTTTTATTATCTTGCGCGCAGATATTTCAATCAGGCTATTGCCCTTGCAAGTTTGTTCATGCTTTTAGCATTTCCAACCTCATTTTATCTTTCAATCATATATTCGGAATCCCTGTTTTTTATGCTGGTGATGATGTTTTTCTACTACGCGTTTGATAGAAAATATCTCCCAGCGGCAATAAGCGCATTCTTTTTGCCCCTGACAAGATTAACCGGTATTTCCATCGCATTATTATTTTTAGTTATATATTTCGAGAACCTAAAGCAGGATTACAATATTAAGCTGCCAGCCCTTTTTAAGAAAATAAAGATCGATGCATTGTATTTATTGTTTCCTGTATTTGGATTCATAGCCCTATTAGTTTTCTTTTATTTTACAACAGGCAATGCATTTGAGTGGCTTGATTCGCAAAAGATATATATTGCAAGGCACAGTGTCGGCAATATATTAAATCCGATAACAACCCTGTATAATAATTTTTTTAGAACCAGACTCGTGCTTCACGGATATACAAACTCTATAATTGACAGGACAGTTTTTATTTTATTTGTATCGTCTTTATTTTTTATATTCAGACAACAGCGTTTTTCGCTATTTTTATACGCGTTTTTAACAGGCCTTTTGCCAGGCATAAGCGGTAATATGATGTCATATACACGCTATCTATCCATGGTTTTTCCCCTGTATTATTTTCTGGGGATAAATTTTAATATTGAGAAGAAAAGAACAGTTTTCTTTCTGCTGCTAATGGTATTTCTTTTGATCCAGGGAGTGTTTTTGGCGCGGCACATAAACTATTATTGGGTAGGGTGACAGAGGTATTTCTTGTGTTGATAATGTTGACCCATGCATTGTTATACGGTATAATATAGATATGAATGTTTCAAACAAGAAGGTTTTGCTCGCGGAGCATGACCAGAAAATAGCGGATATATTAATATATCTTCTAAATGCGTGGGATTACGAGGTTGTTATTGCCGCTGACGGCGAGTTTGTCCTCGAGCTGGTCAGGCGCGAGCATCCGGATATCATTATAATAGATTGTAACCTGCCAAAGATAGACGGGTTTCAGGTCTCAAAGTCTTTGAAGGAAGATTTTATAACAGCGCACATACCTGTAATAATACTCATAGATAAAAAACAGATAAGAAAAAGGATGCTCGAGATAGAGCAGGGCGTGGATGACTATATCGCGAACCCGCCTGACCCCATAGACCTCGAGGTCAGGATGGAGATGGCGATGCGCCGCACTACCCACCAGCTGCACGCGAATGCATTGACGCGGCTCCCCGGGAACAGGCAGATAGAAAAGATCATCCAGTCAAAATTTGATGAAGGCGCTGAGTTTTCCGTCGCGTATTATGACATAGATCATTTCAAGTCATTTAACGATAAGTACAATTACATGAAAGGCGATGCTGTTATCCGCCAGGTCGCGCATATCATATCGCAGATAGTAAAAAAATGCGGCAACAAGGATGATTTTGTCGGACACATCGGCGGCGATGATTTTGTGGTGGTGACCACGCCTGAGAGAGACAGGCTGATCGCGTCCGAGTCGATATTGATATTTAGCAGGATAATGCCGTTTCATTACAGCAGGGAAGACAGGGAAGCCGGACACATTATCGCAAAAGACAGAAAAGGAAATGTTGTAAGAACTCCTCTCATGAGCATTTCAATAGCCATTGTAAACAACAGGGAATTCAAGATAGGTAACATGGTGCAGCTCATGGAGATAATCGCTGAGATAAAGGAGTATTTAAAAAGGCTTCCTGGCAGCAATTTCCTGGTAAACCGCAGGGGGCCGGAAAAAAAGGAATTTATCTATTCGGAATCAGAGACCCTCGAGCGCAAGACTCAAAGGCCTGCGCCAAGTTTCAGGTACAGGCCGCTTGGCCAGATACTGGTAGAGTCCGAGGTCATCACTGTCGAGCAACTCGGGGCCGCGCTGAACAAGCACTGGTCAACAGGCCAGAGGATAGGCCAGAGCATCATGGGTCTTGGCATGGCCAGCGCGGGCGACATAGCCAGAGCGCTGGAGATCCAGCTGAATGTTCCGCATTTTGATATAAAAAAGCTGGAGAAGAATCTGGACCTGAGGCAGGTCGTGGATAAGATCCCGGCTGACTTGATGAGAGATCGCGGGGTAGTGCCTGTTAAAAAAGAACAAAACGTGGTAAGTCTCGCGATGCTCAATCCCAAAGATATCGAGGTAATAGATAAGATAAGAGGTTTTACCGGTTGTAATATAGCCACATTTTTTGTTCTGGAAAATGAGTTTTCAGAGATACTCGGGAGGACAATAAAAAAAGCCGATAAAGGCGATTAGCGTCAGCTTTTCATCGCTCGGCAACCCAGCCGCCATATCCGTAAAGGACTTAGGCCTGTTGGCTTTGCGCCCCCTGATTTCTCTAGGGTTTGCCCTTATCGGCTAATACAAGTATACCATAAAATAGGGTTTTTTCAATAGAGGGAGGTATTGATGGTAAGAGGTAGAGCAGCTATCGTGGTGTTATTTTTAGTTATCTTGGGCGTGTTTCTAAGCCATGATTTTACATTCGCGTATAATGAAGAAGGCGACGAAGATGATTTTTATGAACCATCGCGAGGCCCGGTTCCAATACGAAACCAGATGCCGCTCTATCTTTTTTATTTGCAATTGGCTCCGGATAAGGCCAGTGTTGTAGAGAAGAACGGATTTCTTATAAACACGGATTACACTGTCTCAAACATAACTGTTAGCGCGTTCACGCCAGCGACCTCGCTTTACGATGTGCAGATAGATCTGGAGGTCCAGAGACTGACGCTCGATTTTAGATATGGGCTTTATGACAATCTGGAGGTAGGGTTAGAGATCCCTTATATAGCCCTGTGCAGCGGGTATTTAGATGATCTTACAGAATCATTCGAGGACGGGATCGGCGCGAGGACGCCCCGTTCGAGAGAGCGGCAGGGTTCAAACGAGTTTGATTACAGTTTTCAGTACCAGAATAGATACTTAATAAGGGAATCGAGATCTAAGCGCGGTATTGGAGATATGGTGCTCAATGCAAAATATCAACTCCTTAAAGAGTCGTGGTACTCGATATGGCCAAATCTTTCTTTGCGCGGGGCAGTCAAGTTTCCCACGGCTGACGAGGGTGACCTGATAGGGAGCGGTAACTTTGATTACGGTGTCGGGGTCTTGCTGGACAAGAGTTTTTTTGAAAGAGTTTTTATTTACATGGGCGGTAATGCCATGAGGATAAAAAAACCCGATGTCCTGGACGCGCTTGGTATTGACGAAGGACTGTATTCTTACCTGTTTGCGCTGGAGTTCTTTTTTACAAAAAGATTTTCTGCTATTGTGCAATTTACCGGCAACACGACCCCGTATCCCGAGAGCAGCACAAATCCCCTGGACAATGATGCGCATGACTGGCTGCTGGGATTTAATTACAGGCTGAAGGAAAAATCCAATATCACCTGGAATTTCGCGGTTGTTGAGAACATAAGCGCTGCGTCCAGTCCGGATGTGAGTTTACACACAGGCCTGGGTATAGAATTTTAATGCGGCTGCAGGTTTTTCTGTCAAAGGCAGGTGTTTGTTCGCGCAGGGCTGCTGTGGGTTTTATCAGATCCGGCAAGGTCTCGGTCAACAGTAAAAAAATCATCGAGCCATCCTTTAAAGTAGATCCTGAAAAAGACAAGGTTTTTCTAAATGGTAAAAGAATCTCTCCCAGGGAAAAGATCTATATAATGCTCAACAAGCCAAAGGGCGTTACCACTACCAAGAAAGACAGGTTTGCCAAAAAGACTGTGATGGACCTCCTGCCGCGCAGGTTCAAGCACCTGAATCCTGTTGGCAGGCTGGACAAGGACACTACGGGGTTGATATTGTTGACAAATGACGGTGACATGATAAACAGGTTTACGCATCCGAAATTTAATATAGATAAGACATATGAAGTTAAGCTGGATAAAGAGCTGGTATCCTCTGACAAGAGGATGATGGAAAAAGGTGTTATTATCGATGGTAGTTTTACTGCTGAGTGCAGGATTAAAATGAGGTCGAAAAATGAGGTCGAGATGACGCTGCACGAAGGCAGGAAGCGCCAGATAAGAAGGATGTTTTCAAGCGTGGGCTATAAGGTAAGGGGCTTGAAAAGGACAAGAGAAGGTCTTTTAAACCTGGCTGCGCTTCCAGAAGGCAGGTGGAGGCTCCTGACAAGGGATGAAATAAAATCGCATCTAGGCCTTGACAATCCAGAAAGAGAGTGTAAACTATTAAATTAAGAATTAGTATATGTATTTATCTTGTGTAAGACAGAAAGGGGGGATGAAATAGCCTTCTTCATAGGATAAAACACAAAAATAAACTCAATAATAAATCTTGTGGAATTAAACATAAATTTATATTTATTACCAAGGAGGGGGAAATGGGAAAATATTTATTAGCAGCTTTGCTGGTGCTGGGCCTTGCTACAGCAGTGTATGCTGCGCCAGTAGGACTTACTTCAGAGGCAGACGCAGTGGAAGGCGAGTTGTGGGCAGATAACAACCTGGGTGTGAGCGCTGGTTTTGTTGTGGATGGCGTAAACTCAAGAAAGATCGATGTTGACAGCGGTGAGTTTGAAGCAACTATCGCTACCGCGAGGATAGGCATTAGTTTGCAGGACAGGTTCAATGTATATGTTGACCTGGGCCAGGCATCTGACATGGAATTCGAATTCTCGGATAAGGGAGATTTGATCCAGTGCGTGTATGAAGATGAGTTTTTGTGGGGCATTGGAGTAAATGCATTGATCTATCGCTGGGACAATGGACTAGAGGTAGGCGCTGGCGCAAACTACAGGATAGCTGACATGAATTTAGATGAAATGACAGTTGCCGGCACCCGGTATAAGAGGAGCGATGCATCTGTGACTGCCCTGACAGATGGCGAAATGGAAGAAATGCAGGTCGCTTTAGAAACCGCGTGGAGAACAGATTACTTTGTTCCATATATAGGTATAAAATATTCTGACATTGAAGTGGATGCAAAGTTCACAGCAGATGGCCAGGAGCGAGTAGCATCAGGTGCGGATGCCAGCACGAATTTTGGTGTCTTTGCCGGTCTGACAATTCTTCCTAAGATAGCCGCATTTGGAGACAAGGACAATCGCATAGCAATAAATATAGAAGGAAGATTCATTGATGAAGAGGCTGTTAGCGTAGGCGCTACTTATACATTCTAACAGTGTTTATGTAGATATTTTGAGGCGTAGCGGATTTATTATCCGCTACGCCTTTTGTGTTTAGGAGTTTATTTCCATGAAAAGACTGGATAGCATATTAAAAGAGATGATGGAGAAAAAAGCCTCTGACGTTATTCTCGAGGTCGGCAGTCCTGTATGCATGAGGGTCAACGGGGAGCTGTTTAAGGACAAAGACGCACTCACAGAAGAGGATCTAAACAGTTCTGTTGGCGAGATAATAAAGAAAAGCCACAAGCAGGATTTTGATGACAGGAAGGAAACTGTTCTTTCATTCGGGATCAAGGACGTGGGCAGGTTCAGGGCCACTATCTTCCGGCAAAGGGGGAGCCTTGCCATCGTGGTCAGATCGATCAATAGAGACATACCTGGTTTTAAAGATCTGAACCTGCAGGTAAAGGTGTTGGACGGGCTGTGCGCTGAAAAGCGGGGTCTTGTTTTAGTGACAGGCACTACAGGAAGCGGCAAATCCACCACAGTGGCGAGTATGCTCGAGCACATAAACCAGAATTATTCCAAGCATATAGTAACACTAGAAGATCCTATAGAGTTTTTATTCGAAGATAAAAAATCAATAATAAGCCAGAGAGAGGTTAGGACCGACACCAAGAGTTTTAAGGATGCCCTTGAATACATCATGCTCCAGACCCCTGACGTCGTGTTTATAGGCGACATAAGAAACGCGGAGGTCATGTCCACTGCATTGACTGCTGCTGAGACAGGGCAGCTCGTAATAGCGAATCTACATACCATAAATACCAGTCATACCATAGAGAGGATTGTGAATTTTTTTCAGCCTCACCAGCATGATGAGATAAGGATGCAGTTGTCCTTGCTTATTAAAGGTATCCTGTCTTTGAGATTGGTCCCGTTAAAGGATGGTAGCGGCCGCGTGCCTGCCATAGAGACTCTTATCGCAACGCCTACGATACTGGAACTCATAAGGGAAGGCAAGATCAATGAGATAGAATATTATATAAAGGATGGCAGCATGTACGACATGCAGACATTTGACCAGGCCCTGGTCAGCCTCTACAGATCCGGCAAGATAACAAAAGACACAGCCATCCTTTACGCGGAAAGAAAGAGCGAAGTAACAATGGCCCTCAAAGAACTCCGCTAAAGGAATAAGATATTTCATGAAAAAAATATTCGCGATATTATTTTTTCTTTTAATAGCGTTATTCATAGGTCTGGCCGTGTACCTATTGACCCTTGATGTAAACAAGTATAAGCCGATACTGACAGAAAGAATAGGCCATGCTATTAATAAGGATGTAAGGTTAGGCAATATATCATTTAGCGTTTTCCCGCCTGTCAGCGTAAGCGCGAATTCGATCTCCATAAAGGATATAGAAAAGACATGGGATGATGTCTTTATAGAGGCCGGATCCCTTAATGCGAGAGTAAAGATCCTTCCGCTGTTAAGAAAAAATCTAGAGATAGAGCATTTGTCTATAAGAGACATGGATGTTTCGTTAGGGCATGGCATAAAGTTTGGCATGCCGGAAGCTATCCTGAGAAACATCTCGATCTATGGCCCCATAAATATTGATGCTAGATTGTCAATTTTTGGAAGGGGCGCTGAGAATACAAAGGTCAAGGCCTTGTTATATCCTGAAGCCGAGACTAAAAAACCTTTTATTAAAAATCTGCAATTAGAGATAGATATCTCAAAGATCGATTTGGCCAGCGTCCTGGAGGCCCTGGGTCAGGATGAGGTTGCTCGAGAATTTTCAGGCAAAAAACTTGGCGGTGAACTCGCTATAACATCTGAGAAATTATATCTGGATCTGGGCAAGATTCATAATTCAGCCATTTACATGGATTTGTCCAAGGGGGCAATAGAAGCACCTTTTATTAAAGATGGTTTAAAAGATGTGAATCTAAAAGCCCAGATGAAAGAAAAGGGCGTGATAATCGAGAGATTGACCGGTGAGGTCGCGGGTGGGAACTTGTCGGCAGATGGATGGGTCAAAGATGTTTTTTCTTTTCAGGACTGGGGATTTGATCTGGCATTGAAAAATATAGACATATCCAGGATATTGCCGGATCCAGGCGTTGGCAGGCCTGGTTTTGAGGGCGGACTCGATATCACGATGGATGTTACTGGCGCCGGGTTTTCTCAGGATAAATTACTGGCTTCGTTGACAGGCAAAGGCAATGTCAGTCTTTACAACAGTGTGTTAAAAAACATGAATCTTTTAGAAACAGCGCTGAATAAGCTCGATATGCTGCCAGGCATTGTTTCAGAATTAAAGCAAAATCTCCCGTCCTATTATAAGGATATTTTAAGAAAAAAGGATACGGCATTTAAGCCGATTGACGCAAAATTTGAACTGCGCGAGGGAAAGTTGATTTTTAAAGACGTGGTCATAGAGTCGGACGCCTTTTACCTTAAAGGAGACGCGACGCTGGGGCTTGACAGGATATTAAAGGTGCAGGCTAACTTATTTGTGCCAAAGGATCTTTCAGAGGCGTTTAGAGAGGTCGCGCATGAATTCGGGTATTTACAGAATAGCCAGGGCATGATAACCATGCCGCTAATGGTCTATGGCAAACTTCCTGATGTCAACGTGATGCCGGACATGGATTATGTAATCCAGAGATTAGCTGTGTCAAAGGGCCAGGAGCTGCTAGAGAGCATTTTTAGAAAAGATAAACCAGCGGATAGCGACGTGGAAGGTGAGGTCAGTGAAGACGGTAGCATAACCCCGCCAGAAGAAAAGCAGGAGCAAAGAAAGCCAGAGCCGGAAGAGGTCCTTCTAAAGACGATTTTTGATATCATTTCAGGCCCAAAAGAATGATTTATGAAAAAGGCAATTTTTATTTTATCGCTGGTTAGCTTTTTGTTCGCAGCGCCATGTATAGCGGACGAAGAAGGAGGAGCGATTATGAAACTCACGAGCCCGGAATTTGAAAACAATGGTTTTATTCCAAAGAAATTTACCTGCCAGGGAGAGGACATAAATCCTGCATTAGTTATCAATGGTATTCCTGATGCCGCAAAAAGTATCGCGCTCGTGGTAGATGATCCTGATGCGCCAATGGGCATGTGGGTGCACTGGGTGGTGTATGACATACCAGTGGTTTCGCGCATAGAAGAAGACAGTATTCCCGGAAAAGAGGGCATGAATGATTTTGGAAGAAAGGATTACGGCGGCCCGTGCCCTCCTTCAGGCACGCATCGCTACTTTTTCAAGGTATACGCCCTTGATGCGGAATTGAATCCAGAAGAAGGCCTTACCAGGCGAGATCTGGAAAAGGCAATGCAGGACCACATACTCGCCAAAGCAGAACTCATCGGCCTCTACAAAAAACACTAGGCCTAAGCTAAAACAAGGCCTGCTCGCTTAGCTGAAAATTTCATCCTCCCTTGTTTTTAGCTTCCCCAAGCGAAGTTAACATAACAAGTTGACAAATCTGACAATGTCAAAATTGTCAACTTCGCAAGTAGCCCTTCTTTAAGTTCAATTCGCTATCACAAAAAAGATGCAAGATTGGGAGAACAATGGTATAATACTTTTCTGGCAACGATAGCACTATTATATAAACTATAGGAGGAATATATATGGAATGGGGCATGGAAAATAGGTTGGCAAGGATTATTAATCCAAAGACAAAACGTTGCGTGATGCTGGCAGTGGACCATGGTTATTTCCAGGGGCCTACCTCTGGACTACAGGATCTGGGAAAGGCAGTTAATCCTTTATTGCCCTACGCGGACGCACTGATGATAACAAGGGGAGCGCTTAGGAACTGGATTCCGCCAATAACGGATAAGCCGATTGTGCTGAGGGTTTCAGGCGGGCAGAGTATATTAAAGGAGTTATCCAACGAGGTGATTACGACTTCTATCCAGGATGCTGTAAGAATAAACGCGTCAGCGATCACCTGCTCTGTATATGTGGGAGGCGAGTACGAAAAAGAGACGATCGCGAATCTGGCGCGCATTGTCAATGAAGGCGCTGATTATGGCATACCTGTTCTAGCTGTAACAGCGGTTGGCAAGGCAATGGTAAGGGACGCCAGATACCTGGGGCTTGCCTCAAGGATCTGCGTGGAGATAGGTGCGCACATAGTAAAGACATATTTTTGCGAGCCGGATTTTGACAAGGTCGTGACTGCGTGCGGCAATGCGCCGGTTATAATCGCGGGCGGCAAAAAGATAGAGGAAAAGGCAGCGCTTGAGATGGCGAAGAAGTCAATCGAGGCAGGCGCTGTAGGCGTGGACATGGGCAGGAACGTATTCCAGTCAGACAATCCTGTTGGAATGATAAGGGCTGTAAGGGCTATCGTGCACGAAAACGCATCTGTCAACGAGGCATTTAAAATCTACAAAAAAAATGAAAGTAGCGTTTTACTACAAAAATAACGACATCAGGATAGAGGATTTAGCCATGCCCCGGATAAGGCAGGGCGAGCTTTTAGTCAAGGTCATGGCGTCCGGTATATGCGGCACAGATGCCATGGAATGGTACAGGATCAAAAAGGCGCCGCGCGTCCTGGGTCATGAGATAGCAGGCGAAATAGTCGAATCCAAAAATAAAAAATACAAGGTCGGTCAGAGAGTTTTTGTGAGTCATCACGTGCCTTGCAATAAATGTAAATTCTGTCTTGACGACAATCATACCGCGTGCGAGGCATTGCATAAAGGTAATTACGATCCTGGCGGCTACAGCGAGTTCGTGAGGATCCCGCAGGAGAACGTGGAGCGTGGCACATATATGTTGCCACAAGAGGTTTCTTACGAGGAAGGCACGATGATCGAGCCTTTGGCCTGCGCAATAAGAGGCCAGAGGGTAATCGGCGTAAAAAAAAGACATGTAGTTTTGATTTTAGGAAGCGGCGTCTCCGGTCTTTTAAATATTTGCCTGGCTAAATTAAAAGGCGCGAAGGTCATCGCGACTGACATAGACAGTTATCGCCTGAAAAAGGCAAAAGAATTCGGCGCGGATGAAGCGATTAACGCAAAAGAAGAATTTGATATTAAAACAGACAGGGTCATTGTATGCACAGGCGCGCAACAGGCAGTAGGCCAGGCATTCAAGTCCATAGACAGAAAAGGCATTATATTATTTTTTGCCATCCCGGATAAAGATATTGAGATTCCTGCAGTTGATTTCTGGAGAAATGAGATAACAGTGACATCATCGTACGGCGCAGCGCCGCGCGATTTAGAAGAAGCGCTGGAAGTGATCAAAACCAAAAGGATAAACGCGAGCAGACTGATAAGCCACAGGCTTCCATTGGAGGAGATCCAAAAAGGATTCAAGATCGTCTCAGACGCGAAAGAATCTTTAAAGGTAGTCCTGTTTCCTAATTTAGTAGGGTGTACCCAAATAGGACGTCTGTGTAAAAGGAGGGATAATGTATAGAGACAAGATCAGGGTGCTGGATTGCACGATCCGCGACGGAGGGCTCATAAACGACCATGATTTTGATCACAGGTTTGTGCGAGAGGTTTACAAGGCGATCTCGGCCTCCGGCGTTGACTACATGGAGATAGGATACAAAAATTCAAAAAAGATATTTTCGCCCAAGGAATTCGGGTCGTGGAAATTCTGCGACGACGAGGATGTTAAAAAGATAATCGACGGCATAGAATCAGAGACCAAGATCTCTGTGATGGGTGACGTGGGACGCATGGACATGGATGATATAAAGCCGGCGTCCGAGAGCCCTATAGACATGATAAGGACCGCCTGTTACGTTAAAGACATAGACAAGGCGATATTCATGTCAAATCACTTTGCAGACAAGGGCTACGAGACCACGATCAATATCATGGCGATTTCCAGGGACCAGGGGCCTGAGCTGGAAGAGGCACTTCACCAGGTCGAGGAAGAGTGTAAGATCAACGTGCTTTACATAGTGGATAGTTTTGGCGCGTTATACCAGGAAAGCGTAGAGCATCTGGTAAAGACGGCCAAGAAAATACTTAAGACCAAGGAAGTGGGTTTTCACGGCCACAACCACCAGCAGCTGGCATTTGGCAACACTATCGAGGCGATTATCCACGACGCGAATTACCTTGACGGTACTGTTTACGGGATCGGCCGCGCAGCAGGAAACTGCCCCCTGGAACTGTTGATAGGGTTTTTAAAGAACCCGAAATTCGACATCCGCCCGATATTGGACCTTATATCAAAGGAGTTTATACCGCTGAGAAATAAAATCGAATGGGGCTACATCATACCTTATGCTATTTCCGGTATGATGAACGAGCATCCGCAGGCGGCAATGGCGCTTCGCAAGAGCGATAAAAAAGAAGATTACCGAAAATTTTACGAAAGTTTAGTAGGTACAGACCTGGATTAAGCGAGGAGGTGTTTCGCGATGAAATTGAGCGAGTTTAAGAAGCTCCCTATCATTGGAATATTGCGGGGCGTGCGACCAGGCGCTATCAAGCCTCTTACCAGGACTATTATCTCCTCTGGATTAAAAACAGTTGAGATCACCATGGATACGCCTGGCGCAGCTAAATCTATCCGGGAAATGAAAAGGGCAGCGCGCGGCCGCCTGGCAATAGGAGCTGGCACAGTGCTTTCAATTAAGGACCTGAAAAAGGCGCTGGATTCTGGCGCGACATTTATAGTATTGCCGACGCTGGTGCCTGAGATCGTGGAATATTGCGTGAAACACAGGATCCCAGTGTTCCCAGGCGCGTTTACACCGCAGGAGATATATAATGCATGGAAGGCAGGCGCTACCATGGTAAAGGTTTTCCCAGCCAAATTTTTAGGGCCAGGGTATTTAAAGGAAATAAAGGCGCCTTTTAAGCATATAAAGCTTCTTGCGTGCGGCGGCGTTAGCCCGCAGAACATCCAGTCATTCTTTTCCAGCGGCGCATCAGGGGTCGCGTTTGGCGCAAGCGTGTTTAAAAAAGAGTGGATAGAGAGGAAAGAGTTTTTCCGCATAGAAGAGGTTATAAAGTCATTGATCGCAGCATACAAGAAGGGACAGCATGAAGGTCGTAGCATTTAATGGAAGCCCGCGCAAGGACGGTAATACCCAGACACTTGTAGGGCACGTGTTTTCCGAGCTTGAGAAAAAGGGCATTGAGACAGAATTGGTGCAGGTAGGAGGCCAGAAAATAAGAGGGTGTATTGCCTGCATGAGGTGCTTTACCAATAAAGACAAGGAGTGCGCTGTAAAAGACGATATCGCGAACGATTGCATTAAAAAGATGCTCGCGGCAGACGGGATCATACTTGCCTCGCCAACGTATTTTACAGATGTTACTGCGGAACTCAAGGCATTGATAGACAGGGCCGGGTTTGTATCAAAGGCCAATGACTACATGTTCAAGCGCAAGGTCGGCGCGGCTGTAGTAGCTGTCAGGCGGGCCGGCGCCATACATGCATTTGACACTATAAATCATTTTTTCCTGATCAGCCAGATGATCGTACCTGGCTCTATTTACTGGAATCTTGGCATGGGCCGCGATCCAGGCGAGGTTGAAAAAGATAAGGAAGGCGTGGAGACCATGAAGGTCCTCGGTCAGAACATGGCCTGGCTCCTCACCCTCACCTTAAGTTGACAATTTTGACATTGTCAGATTTGTCAACTTAGCGAGCAAGGAGAAGAAGATGAATAGTCTTTTTTTAACTCCATTAGAGATGTCGAAGACAATAAGCCATATCGGTGAAAAAAAGGCAAACGAAACAATATTCGAGCTTTTCATCTTCGGGGTATTGGCAGGCATATACATTGCCTTTGGCGCGAATGCAGCTACAGCTGTTCTGAGCGGCGGCACCATGGATCCTGGCATGGCAAGGTTTCTTTCAGGAAGCGTTTTTAGCGTAGGCCTGATGCTCGTATTGATACTAGGCTCAGAACTTTTCACAGGAAATATCTTGATGACCATAGGTTTTATCTATCGCAGGTATTCTCTGATGAAGGTGCTGCGGAACTGGCTCGTTGTGTATTTCGGCAATTTCCTGGGCGCCGTGATCATCGCGTCTTTAGTCTATGCCTCGGGTCTCTTGGCGCGTGATGGCAGCGTTACATCCATAGGCGCGGCAGCGGCCGCGATAGCCGACGGAAAGCTCGAGCTGGGTTTTATCGAGGCGATGTGCCGCGGCATTCTTTGCAACATGCTCGTATGCCTGGCTGTGATAATGAGCATTTCTTCCAAGACGATCATGGGTAAGATATTCGGTATTTATTTTCCCATCATGGCGTTTGTGGCCTCGGGATACGAGCACTCAGTCGCTAATATGTTTTTCCTGCCGGCAGGCCTGATGGCAAGGGGCGAGTTTATTTCCGGCTTCCCGACCATTTTCAGGAATCTCATACCTGTGACCATTGGCAATATCATAGGAGGCCTTTTAATCGTGCTCCTCCACCCTAAGGTGGAAGAAAAAATAGCCAGCTTTTTCAGAAAGAAAACACCTTGAATAATAATCTGTAACACATTATAATACAGATATATACAAGCTAATAGGTGGACGATGAAAGACGCAAAGAACGTAATCACATTATTAATAATTATTATATTGATTTCAATTGCCGCTGGCTATGGCGCGGGGTATTTTGTTTATCAGGATTACAAGCAAAAGACAGCCTATTTTGACGAGCATACGCAGTTGACGCTGAATAAGTTTTCCGAGCTGGAAACCAATTTGAAGGAGCTCTATTCTAATTTCGAGAGCTCTATAGATGAGAACAGCGTGGAGCGGAAAAAGGTTTTATCCAGGATAGAATCAATGAACGAAGATATCCAGGAATGGAAAGAGGGGTACAATGCTGTTGTCTCGGAGATAAAAGGCACGATAGAGGAGATGAAGGTGGATAAGCTCACGAGGATGGTGGAAAACCTTCAGGATGATGTTGATGAGTTCGAGTTGGCAGTGCAGGATTTGAATCTTAAACTGGACGACGCTAACGGCAGTACCGTGACCAAGCAAAGGGACGGGGGGAGCGTGGACCTGGGCAGGATATCTGTTCACAAAAACACAAAACCAAAGCAATAAAGCTAACTTGATATAGTAGGAAATTCCTTTTTAAGTTGTTTAGTATCAATGCATTAAAAAAACAGGGGTGAACATCACAGGTAAGCATGATATAAGATTAGTATGACAAAAAAGAAGAATCTGATAAGCAAAGATACTCTGCGG
>JAHIPS010000073.1 GCA_018902915.1 Candidatus Omnitrophota bacterium
AGTGTAAAGTCGCCCTTGACAATAAGGAAATCGTAGGGCATACTTACTCTCTAAGTGGAGAGCGTACTTTCACTCTCTACTCAGAGAGCTATGAAGAAAATATATTTGATTAAAGATCTGGCAAGGCTAAGTGGACATACAGTGCATACTGTGAAGTATTACCTTAATATAGGTGTCATAAAGGAGATTGGCAGGAGTCCAGAGACTAACTTTAGATACTTTGATGATGTGGTGCTTGAGAGATTGAAGAAGATAAGGGATCTGCGCAGGCAGAATAAAGGCCTTGCAGAGATAAAGGAGCTGCTGGAATCAGATGTATTATAATATTCTTAATCTCAGTAAAGAGCCTTTTTCAACAAGTCCAGACCCTTATTTTTTATATCCGTCCATGTCTCATCAACAGGCGCTCCAGAGGCTTGAGATTGCAATCAGGCTTAAAAGGGGACTGAGCCTGATATTAGGAGATGTGGGGATCGGGAAGACTACGCTTGCCCGCGTGCTTGTCCAGAATCTGAATCAGGACAATACTATAGTGACTCACATGATCTTCGATCCTACCTATGATTCAGAGTTTCAGTTCGTTGCTTACTTGGCAAAACTTTTTGGCATAAGGCCAAATTTTCGTTCAGCCCTTGATTATAAAGAGGCCATAGAGAGGTTTTTATTTAAGAGGTGTGTGGATGAGGAAAATATTGTTGTGCTTATTATTGACGAGGCTCAGAAATTGAGCGCATCCAGCCTGGAGATATTACGCACTCTCCTGAACTACGAAACAAATGAATACAAGCTTCTTCAGCTTGTGGTCATAGGACAGACAGAACTCCTGCCTAAATTAAAAAGGATAAGAAATTTTTCAGACAGGATTTCGCTGAAATATATGATCAACCCGTTTGATATAAATGAGACCAAGGCCATGATACAGTTCAGGCTGAAACAGGCTGGGTATAATTCTGGAAAAGGCCTTTTTAGCGATACTGCAATGGATATGATCTACCAGTATACGCAGGGCTATCCGCGGCAGATTGCAAATATTTGCCATCTTGCATTAGAAGAATTTCTAATGCAAGAGAGGTCCGTGGTAGATGCGGATTTAATAGACGAGATAATAGAACGCGGCAGAAAGGTGGATCTGGATTAATGGTTGGCGTAACTTCAGAAGGAAAACTCCTTAATCTTATAAAAGATGCGCAGAAAAAACATAGGCTCAAGAAGGACTTGAAGATCTTTACAAAAATAAACATTGCCTTGATCGCCTTGATATTGGTTATACTTATTGTATTTTTAGTGGATTTTCTGACTCCTGGCCAGGAGAAGTCTAGGCTTATGGTAGAGCTGCCAGAAGAAGATGCGGAGGTTTTGCCTTTGACGGAGGATGCTGATATAGAGGAAGAGATAGTGATTGAAGAAAAGCCCCTTGTCTCAAAAGAGGAATTAGTGAAGAATCTGACTGTGCTGGGCATCATCACAGGTGATGATGCCCAGGTCATAATAGAGGATAAGGAAGCGAAAAAGACTTTTTTTCTTTACAAAGGCGATAGTTTTGGAGATTTTAAGGTTAACGAGATAAAAGACAATGGCGTGATCTTAGATTATAAAGCTGAAAAAATAGAATTAAGTATATAAAAGGGGGTTCGAGATGACAAAAAAAGTCATTGTATCTATAGTTATATTTTCTATATCTATTTTTTCATTGACGCCGATGGCCTTGCCACAGGATGAAGATCCAGAATTAATATCGCTGGATCTTAAGGGTATGGAGATACGGGATGTACTCAAGATCCTATCGCAGAAAAGCGGGCTTAACATGGTCGCTGATAAGGATGTGAAAGGAACGGTATCGATTTACGTGAAAGACGTGGAGGTCATGGATGCCCTGGATATAGTAGTTTCGACAAATGACCTTGCTTATGAAGAAAAAGGCAGCCTTATCAGGGTTATGACGGATAAAAATTATGAAAAGATATATGGCATGAAGTTTAAAGACAGCACCAAGACAGAGATAGTTAAGCTTAATTATGCCTTGGCCTCTAGTGTCGCAGTGACCTTGACAAAGATGAAAACAAAATTAGGCAAGGTCATTGCAGATGATGCCTCGAATACATTAGTCTTGATAGATAATTCCAAAAATATTGAAAAGATGAAACAGGCGATTTCAGAGATAGATGTCCTGCTGGTTACTGAGATTTTCCCTCTTGATTATGCAAAGGCAGAGTCTGTAAGGGATAAAATAGAGAAGATGTTGTCCAAGGATGTTGGGGCCATACGGTTTGACGAGAGGACAAATAAGATAATAGTAAAGGATACGCAGGCAAAGATAGATGAGATAAAAAAGGTGATAGAGGCATTTGATGAAAAGACGCGGGAAGTACTCATAGATGCAAAAATAATACAAGTGACCCTTTCAGATAAGCATAGCTATGGAATAGATTGGAGTAGCATTGCTACGCTGGGAGACATAACAATAGAGGCAACCACAAATCTTACTACCAGCTTGGCAGGCACTACTCCGAACGTATTGACTATAGCTAAGAAAGGTGGCACTCATTCGAATGTGTTAAGGCTTCTTGAGACATTTGGCAAGACCAATGTCCTGTCGCGGCCGAGAATTACTGTTGCTGACAGGGAAGAGGCAAAGATCCTGGTTGGCGCCAAAGAGGTGTATGTGACGAGTGAGGTGACAACCACATCAGGAGGCACCTATCACACTACGGACAATGTCCAGTTTGTCGATGTTGGCGTGACATTATGCGTGACACCTGAGATAAATAGGGACGGCTATGTTAGAATGAAGATAAAACCAGAGGTGTCTAACACTGATGCCACAAAGACAGTCACGCTGACAAACCCCGATGGGTCAACCAGGACAGTTGTCCCTTATGTTACTACGTCAGAGGCAGAGACAACAGTGCTGATCAAAGACAATACCACGCTTATATTGGGCGGCCTGATGAAGGATACGGTTACAGAATACAATGACAAAGTGCCTATTCTCGGAGATATCCCTATCCTGGGGAAGTTGTTTTCCACAAAGGGAAAGAGCAAAGAAAAAACAGAACTTGTAATATTTATCACACCTCATATTATAGACTCTGGTAAATCAACAGAAGAAGCAGAGTTTTATGCTGAGGAGTGGAAAGAGAAGACAAAGGATGTAAAGATAGAAAAACCAGAAGCGGCAAAGGTTGAGATTCCAAAGGCGCCTAAAGCGAAGATTTCTAAAACAAAGAAGGTAAAACCCGTTAAACCAAAGACGGCGCAAAAGAAATGGACGCTTGTTTCTCCTTTGAAGCCCAGCAAAGGAGACGCTAAAAAAGTTAGCCGCAAAGCCACGGCTGCTGCCGCAAGTAAAACACCTTACGAGGAATATTATCTGAGGGTGCGGGAGGATATAAGCAGCATGGCAGGCCGTCAGGATGTCGAAGGATTAGAGGGCGAGGTAGAGGTGCAGTTTACCCTGGACAGGGACGGATTTTTGACGCGTGGCCCTGTGGTTTTGAACAAACCGGATTTAAAACTTGTCCGCGCTGCTGTAAATTGTATCAAAAAAGTTTCACCATTCTCCCCTTTCCCCGGAACAATGAGGAACAAGGAAGAGAATTTTTACGTAGTGGTGCGGTATGAGTAGGAATTATTGACAAGTAGGAATTATTGACTTGACGGACGCGAAATATTGAATATAATTGAGGCCATATGTGCCATCTAAGATATATATTTATAGCTATAGCAATGCTATTAATATTTACTGGTGTAGTTGGGGCAGATTCAAAGGCAGTAGGAACTATCAGGGATAGAGAGGCTTCGTGGTACGCGGTTGTTAAGACAGATGATGGCAAAAAGAAACTTTGCGCAAAAGGCGATATCTTTTATTCAAGTTCGAATCCGGACAGATGTTTCCGCATCGATGAAATCAGGGAGGACGCCCTTATATTAAAGGAGAGCGATTCAAAAAATAGTCTGACCTTAAAGCCCGGCGAGAGAGTTCCGATCGAAGATGAGTCGATCGTCTTTGAAAAGACGATCGAAGCCGATGTCATAGAATACAGGTATAATGTTTCTGAAGACACGAAAAGAGAATATATAGAAGATTTTACTATCAGGGATCTGGAAAAAGAAAAAGTGGTGCTTGAGAAGGACGCGCTTTTAGACGCGCTTTCAGAGGAGGATAGAGAGGTATTTGAAGCGCCTCAGGCCTCCGAGGTCGATAGAGAAACAATAAAGGCCGAGCTCTTTGAGGATATAAAGATCGAAAAGGTTAAAGATGATGTTTGGTCAGTTGACAGGGAAAGCACTGAGACAGCTTTTTCAAACGCGGGCAAGGCGCTCGTATCAGTGATTAAAAGCGCGGAACCGCGCTTTAGATTTGGTGAAGGCCCGAGTTTAAAGTTTAATTGCCAGTTAGGCGATATTGTTTTAAATAGAGATGGATTTTTGGTCCAGAATCTGGCAGTCGCGAGTATTGTGGAGCGGGCAGGTATAATAAAGGGTGATCTGATCCAGAGCGTGAATGGCCAGGCAGTGAACAGTCTTTACGGGATCTTTAAGGCGTACATGGACGTGAAGGAAAATAAAGATATTAAGGTCGTAAGCATAGATATTATTCGTGACGGGAAACCCAGAACATTAGTATATAACATGCGATAAGGGGGAAGACATGGATTATTTATTGACTGAAGAACAGATAATGATCCGCGACCTGGCAAGACAGATCGCTAAGGAAAAGATCAAGCCAGTTGCCGCGCAATATGACGTGGAGGGCACTTTTCCGTGGGATATGGTAAAGGTAATGGCGGATAGCGACCTCTTCGGTATCTACGTAGAAGAGAAATACGGCGGCACGGGCGGCGGAAGCATGGAGCTTGTTCTGGCAGTAGAGGAGCTTTCAAAGGCGTGCGGCGGGATTTCGCTGGCGCTGGCGGCCACGGCGCTCGGCACGTATCCTATAATGTTGTTCGGCACAGACGAACAGAAGCAAAAATATCTTCCTGACCTGGCAAAAGGCAAGAAGCTGGCAGCGTTTGCTCTGACTGAGGCAGGCGCTGGAAGTGATGCTGCAGCGGTCGCGACAACTGCTGAGAAAAAAGGCGACCACTACGTATTGAACGGCACAAAGCAGTGGATCACGAATGGCGGCGAGGCAGAGGTGTATACGGTGGTGGCGTCAGTTGACAGAAAAAAGGGCGCTCGGGGAGCAGCTTGTTTTATTGTTGAAAAAGGCACGCCGGGTTTTGAGTTTGGCAAAAAAGAGGACAAGATGGGGATTCGCGCGTCTGCGACAAGGGAGCTTGTTTTCACGGATTGCAAGATCCCTAAAGAGAATTTGCTGGGCAAGGAAGGCGGCGGGTTTATCGTGGCTATGAAGACATTTGACCAGTCAAGGCCAGGCGTGGCAGCGCAGGCGCTCGGCATTGCGCAGGGCGCGCTGGATCTGACGCTTGACTACGTAAAGGAGCGCAAGCAGTTTGGAAAGGCGATCGCGTCTTTCCAGGGAGTGCAGTTCATGCTCGCTGACATAGCGACAGAGATCGAGGCGGCGCGGGCGCTCATATACGCGACTGCGAGAATGGTAGACAGCGGCGCGAAAAAAATTGCCAAGGATTCCGCGATAGCAAAGCTTTTTGCGTCAGACATGGCAATGAAGGTCACGACTGATTGCGTGCAGCTGTTCGGCGGCTACGGCTACATGCGCGATTATCCGATCGAGAAATACATGCGCGACGCAAAGATCACGCAGATATACGAGGGCACGAACCAGATCCAGCGTGCTATCATTGCCTCGAATTTATTAAAGGACCGTGTCTCTTAAAAGAGAGATTGCTTCGCTTTGCTCGCAATGACTCATTTTTATGTCATTGCGAGGGCGCAGCCCGAAGCAATCTAAAAAATGTAAAATTATCGTTTATGAACATCATAGTTTGCATAAAACAGGTGCCAGACACGACAGAGGTCAGGATAGATCCTGAGACAAATACGCTTATTAGGAGCGGCGTGGAGTGTATTATAAATCCTTTTGACATGTATGCTATTGAGGAAGGTATCCGCCTGAAGGAAAAGTTTGGCGGCAAGGTCAGCGTCGTAACAATGGGCCCGCCGCAGGCAGAGGACGCGCTGCGCGAGGCAATATCGCTGGGCGCGGACGAGGCCGTGCTTATTTCAGACCGCGCATTCGCTGGCAGCGACACATGGGCTACGAGCTACACATTGTCAAAGGCCGTGCAGAAGGCCGGCGATTATGACCTGGTGATTTGCGGCAAGCAGGCGATCGACGGCGACACAGCCCAGGTCGGGCCAGGCATATCAGCGCATCTGGACATACCGCAGGTCACGTACGTGAAAAAGATCGAAGAGGTGGACGCGGAAAAGAGACATATGCGCGTGGAGAGAATGACAGAAGAAGGGTACGAGATAATTGAATCTCCGCTGCCGTGCCTGATTACAGTTGTAAAAGAAATAAATGAGCCGCGGCTTCCTTCTTTAAAAGGCAAGATGCGCGCCAAAAAAGCCGAAATAAAAAAATGGGGGGCAAAGGACCTCAACGTGGATCCTGATTTAATAGGTCTCAATGGCTCTCCTACAAAGGTTCTGAAGATATTCACCCCTCAGCCAAGAGGCAAGGGTCAGATTTTGGAAGGGGATGCAAAAGAGGTCAGTGAAAAGTTAGTAGAGTTACTGAGAAGCGAGGTACTATAGTTCACGTAACTCCTTGTTCAAGGCTAAGCCTTGAACATTTCTGTTCAAGGCTTAGCCTTGAACAAGAGGTATACGATGTCGATAAGGGTTATAAATGAAAAATGTACGGGGTGCAAGCTTTGCATAAAGGCGTGCCCGTTTGCAGCTATTGACGTGGTCAAGAAAAAGGCGGTCATAGCCATGGATAAATGCAACCTGTGCGGCGCGTGCATAGAATCGTGCAAATTTGACGCGATCGTGCTCACGAAGATCAGCCCCTCGGAAATAGATTTTGCAAAAAAGATAGAGCAGCACAAGGGCGTGTGGGTGTTTTGCGAGCAGAAAAACGGCGTCGTGCAGAGCGTGGGCTACGAGCTTTTAGGAAAAGGAAGAGAGCTTGCAGATACGCTTGGTGTTGATCTGTGCGGCGTTCTATTGGGCGAAAATATAAAGGCCGAGGCGCAAAAGGTCATCCACAGGGGCGCGAATAAAGTTTACATCGTGGATTCCCCGAAACTCAAACATTACCAGAGCGAGCCGTATTCCAAGGTATTGATTAAATTAATAAAGGAGCACAAGCCAGAGATAGTGCTTTGCGGCGCGACATCCATAGGCCGGTCGCTGATATCGCGCGTGGCTATAAGTATCCACGCCGGGCTCACAGCGGATTGTACAGGCCTTGACATAGACAAGAAAGAAAGATTGCTTCTCCAGACAAGACCTGCATTTGGCGGAAACATCATGGCCACGATCATCTGTCCGAATCACAGGCCGCAGATGGCGACCGTGAGACACAAGGTGATGAAAGAGGCAGAGGTCAATAATCACCACAGGGGAAAGATCATAGAATCAAGTTTTGACGACGACACGTATTCGTCGCGCACAAACCTCCTCGATGTTGTCGAGGAAATAGAAGAGACAGTAAATCTCACAGAGGCGGATATAATTGTTTCAGGCGGCAGGGGCCTGCAGAATCCAGAGAATTTTCAATTAATAGAGGAACTGGCCAAGGTTTTAGGCGGCGCAGTAGGCGCGTCGCGAGCAGCAGTGGACGCTGGCTGGAAGACATATTCGCACCAGGTGGGCCAGACAGGAAAGACAGTATGCCCAAAGATCTATATTGCATGCGGCATCTCAGGACAGATCCAGCATCTTGTGGGCATGCAGTCCTCAGATGTAATAGTTGCAATAAACAAGGACCAGCACGCTCCGATTTTTAATGTAGCGACTTACGGTATAGTGGGCAATTTGTTCGAGATCGTGCCGGAATTGACAAAGAGATTCAGGGAAGTGCTAAAAAAGTAACACTGCATGAGGCTATATTGGACAAAATGAGCATTGCACGTTTTGTCCAAGCACGTTTTGTCCAATATAGGAGAGAAGATGCATTTTAAGAGGTTAGAGTTATTCGGGTTCAAATCTTTTGCCGAGAGGACGCGGCTGGATTTTGAGCCTGGCATAACCGCTGTCGTGGGTCCCAATGGATGCGGGAAGTGCCTTCACGGTGATACACTGATTCATTTAGCCAATGGGAAAATCAGACCTATCAGAGAGATAGTCGAAGAAGCTATAAATCATTCAGAAAATGTAGAAAAATTGGACGATGGGTTTTGTAGTTATGGAAACAAACACGGCATAAAGGTTTTTTCTCTTAATCCAGATACATTAAAGGTTGAAATAAGAGAGATAAGCGCATTTATAAAGAGAAAATCCCCCACCTTTTTATTAAAAATCAAAACTAAATCCGGACGGGAAGTAATAACGACTCATTACCATCCGCTTTTTACATTAGGTAATAGCGGCTCATTAAAGGCCCTAAAAGCGGAGGAGCTGAAAGAAGGATTAAGGATTGCTTTGCCGAGAAGGCTTGAAGTCAATGCTCACAGCAACAGAGTTTATAATTCAAAATTGTTGGGAAATTTTAGACCAGAGGACTCTGTTTATATACCTTACTCGCGGAAATTAGAAAGTTTTATAAATAACCTTAAGGTTAAATATGGTAAGCTGACTAATTTAGCTAATGTATCAGGAGTAGATTACAAAAACCTGCGAACCGTGTTTAATGAGCAGGCAATAAATGTTTCTTGTTTTGAAAAATTATTAAAGATTAGCTCTTTGGATAAGGATAACAAAGATATTCTATCCGAGTTAAAATCCAGCGGAACAGGCCGAATTAGATTTCCTGAGAAAGTTGACAAAAATATTGCCAGATTTTTAGGGTATGTTATTTCCGAAGGAAGAAATACTGATTCTGATCAAATCTGGTTTGTAAATGAAGACAAAAAGGTAGTAATGGATTTTGTTAAAGTTGCGCAAAAAGGATTTGGAGTAAACGCAAAGATTTTTTCCTATAAAAAAGGCCCTTCCAAAGATGTCCTTGTATTTTCTCATGCCCTGTGCAAGACTCTCGATAAAATATTTGACGTAAAGATTGGCGGGAAATCTTCTACCAAAAAAGTACCCGAACAAATTATCTGTGCAAAAGATGAGATTGTCACTGAGTTTCTCTCGGCCCTTTTTGAAGGAGATGGCTATGTATCCTTTAGAGAATATGAGAATGGAAAAAAGACGGTTTATATCGAATATGCAACGGCGAGTAAACAATTGGCTTACGATGTATCTACTTTGCTTTTAAGGTTCGGCATATGGTCGGTAATAAGAGAGAAGATCAAATGCGCCAGTAATACAGAAAGAAAAATTAAAAGGGTGTATTATTCGGTATACATATACGGTGTTGATAATTTTAAAAATCTATCCAAGATATTGAATTTTGTGGGCAAAAAGCAGGAGAAACTGGAAGGGATAAGGAGATTAACAGTAAATTCTAACCCTAATATAGATTTAATCCCAAGCATAAATAACCTTCTTAAAAAATACATAAAGGACTCGGGAATAAATATAAAGAAAAGCAAGAGTAGCTGCCCAAAAATAGGAGCTTATTATGAAAACAGATGTTTGCCGAGCAGAGGCGGGCTTCTTGAAATCTTGGAATATATCAGAAAAAATAAAAATGGCAGCTCCAGAATAGACTTCGGATTAGAATCCAGACTTAAGACCATTTCTGATTCCGATGTATTTTGGGACGAAATAGTCGAGATAGAAAAAGTTAAGCCGGAGGAATGGGTTTATGATTTAAGCATAGAGGATACGCATAACTTTGTCGCTAATAATATATTTGTACATAACAGCAACATCTCAGATTCGATAAAGTGGGTGCTCGGTGAGCAGTCGGCAAAGACACTGCGCGGCAGCAAGATGGAAGACGTGATCTTCAACGGCACCGACGGCAAAGAGCCGGTCAACTACGCCGAGGTCTCGCTCACGCTCGCCAACCAGGACCGCAAGCTCCCTATCGAATACGACGAAGTAACCGTGTCCCGCCGCCTCTACCGCTCTGGCGAAAGCGAATATCTCCTTAACAAGACCCCTGTCCGACTCAAAGACATAGTTGAATTATTCATGGGCACCGGCATTGGCACGAGCTCCTACTCTATAATCGAGCAGGACCGCATAGGCCAGGTCTTGAGCTCCAAACCCGAAGACAGGCGCGAAATATTTGAAGAGGCGGCCGGCATCACAAAATATAAGACAAAAAAGAGGGAAGCGCTTAGACGTCTCGACGACACAGAGCAAAACCTCCTCAGGATAAACGACATCATACTGGAAGTAAAGCGCCAGATAAATTCAATTGAAAGACAGGCCAGAAAGGCCGAGCGCTACAAGGAAAGATACGAGGAACTAAAACAGCTCGAACTGAAATTTACACGCATAGAGCTCGAGATATTAAAACAAAGACTCGCCAGTTCCAATACAAATTTAGACGAGCTTAAGAGAGAGGAGTCCGAGCTCAGTACGGAATTGGAAAAAATGTCAGGCGAGTTCACAGAGCTTGGCGCGAAACGTAACGACGTCGAAAGCAGGAGACTGGATTTCCGCTCTACCATAATAGAAAAGGATTCCAGGGTATCAAAATCAAAAGACAGGATGTCCTTAAACAGGGAAAGGGTAGAGGAGTTAAAGATAAGACGCATCGAACTGGGAAAGGAAATAGAAAAAGGCGAGGCAACAATAGTCTCCCAGAAAAAAGAGGTGGCGAGTCTAAGAGAAAAGGTAACAGTGCTCGAGACAGAGGACGCTGAACGCGCCGGGCGCCTGAAAGATAAAGAAAACCGCCTGAACGAGATCTCGAAACTGATCTCAGACAGCGAGACCGCTATATCTACCTCAAAGGCCAATGTAATAGACATCGCGTCAAAGGAAGCCAAACTAAGAAACCAGCTCGCGAAGGCATCCACCACGCTCTCGTCAAACGATGCCAGGCTCAGGAGGCTCGGGACGGAAAAACATACTATCGGGCAGGAAAAGGCAGCGCTTGACGCCAAGATAGAAGACGTTAAAAAAGAAATAGAGTCAGTAAGCTCAGAGGTCATGGAGCTGAAGACCCAGCGCAGCGAGATCTCCCAGACCATATCGCGCCTGGCAAGCCGCCTGGAAGAATTGGCGGAGCGCTCGAAAGAAACCCACCGCTCGCTCGCCACGAATAAATCCAGGCTGGATGTCCTGAATGAGGCGAAGACAAAGTACGAGGGCTTCTCCTTGGGCGTAAAGGCGCTCATGGGCAAAAACAGGCCCATGATAGACGGGGTGAGAGACGTCTTTGCGAATTTCCTCAATGTTAAAAAAGGATACGAGACGGCGATTGAGACCGCGCTCGGAGATTATCTGCAGGCAATTGTCGTGGATAGCATGGAGGCCAGTCAAAACGCGATCAGTTTCCTGAAGGACAATTCATCCGGCAAGGCGCTCTTTGTGCATCCGGATTCTTTTGACGCGGCTGAAGAACTAGCGGCCCTAAACGACGCGAGGATCCTGGGCAGGGCGATCGATTTTGCCTCCGCAGACGCAAGATATGAAAACGCCCTGCATCATTTGCTGAAAAACACCTTTGTTGTAAAGGATCTGGAAGACGCGCGCTCTATATTAAAGGATAACGCGCCCCTAAAAGACCATACCTTTATTACGCTGGTCGGCGAGATCGCGGGAAAAGGTTTTATCTCCGGGGGAGATATCAGCGCCGCGGAAATAAGCCTGGTGAACAGGGACGCGAGGATAAAAGAGCTTTCCGGATCTATTGTGGAAGAGGAAAAGGCCCTGCGCGACATGGATGAGGAAAAAGAGACTGACGAAAAAGAAAAGTCAAGGCTTGAAAAAAGGATAGAAGAGGTATCCAGGAATTTGAGCGAAAAAGAAATACTTTTTGGCAATGCGAATACGAGATTCGCCAATATCGAGGAGAATCTAAAAGGCGTGATGGACGAGATATTGCTAATGAATCTCGAGATAGACGAGGTTAGCGCCGATATAGAGAGATTAAAGGAAGAGGTGGAGACTGTTACAAAGACGCTGGAAGAGACAGAAACGGCCGCGCGTTTTAACGAGGAAAGGATCTCAGCAGGCGAGCAGGTGATCGCGGAAAACGCGAAAGAAAAAGAAGACCTCCTGATAGAGATCACGGAACAGAGGACAGAACTGGGCACTCTGGAAAGCAAAAAAGAAGGACTCTCGAATACATTGACTATTTTAGAGACCTCGTTAAAGGACGCGGAGAGCGCTCTGGAGTCACGAAAAGCCGAGATCAATGAATCCGCTAAAAAGATAGAAGAGCTCACTGGCGAGACATCGGCTCTTGAAAAATCGATCGAGCTGTTGAGCCAGGAGACGAGCCAGACACACGGCGAGCTTGGCGCAATAGAAAAGGCGTATGCTGAGATAATAGAGAGGATAAAACAGAGCGAGGCCGCGTTCAGGGCGTCGGAGAAAAAAATAAACGAGATCCGTTCGAGCCTGCACGAGGTGGATCTTAAAAAGGCAGAGACGAATTATGGCGTGGACAGTCTCAAGCAGCGCATGCGAGATGTTTACAAGCTTGACTTAGACGAGGTGGAGATAGTGGATGGCTGGCAGGAGGTAGAGAAAGACGCGCTAAAAAGCGAGGTGGAAGAGAAGCGCGAGAAATTAGATGCAATGGGCGTTGTCAATCTCGCGGCTATCGAGGAGCAGACAGAGCTGCGTGAAAGGTTTGACTTTCTGACCCATCAGAGCGAGGACCTGTTAAAGGCTAAGGATTCGCTCATGAAGGCCATAGCCAAAATAAACAAGACCACGAAAGAACTTTTTATCGAGACATTTCAGAATATACAGGTGGAGTTCAGGAATTTCTTCAAGATGCTTTTTGGCGGCGGCGACGGCGAGCTCATACTTTTGGACGAATCCGATGTCCTTGAATCAGGCATCGAGATAGTGGCGCGGCCCCCTGGAAAGCGGCTCCAGAACGTGTCGCTACTCTCCGGCGGCGAAAAGGCGCTCACTGCCATCGCGCTCATCTTCGCGATATTCAAGGTAAAACCCAGCCCGTTCTGTGTGCTCGACGAGATCGACGCGCCGCTCGACGAGTCAAACGTCGATCGCTTCTCGCGAACTCTCAGCATGTTCACGCACACATCCCAGTTTATTATCATAACCCACAACAAAAAGACCATTGACATGGCTGACGTCATGTACGGCATAACCATGCAGGAGTCAGGCATCTCAAAGGTCGTGTCCGTAAAATTCTCCGATGCAAAAAAACAGGCCGAACCCTCCCCCACCCCTTAAGTTGACAAATCCGTCACGTTCTTAGGAGCAGACTTTATTCTTTCCGGTTCTTTTAGCCTGATATAATGCCCTGTCCGCGGATGATATGAGCGATTCTTTTTCTTTTCCGTCCTCCGGGAAGGACGCCACGCCTGTTGAGATAGTTATACCCCTAATGTCTTTGCTTTCCTCAATGGCATTTCGCAGGCGTTCAGCCAGAACAATGGCCTCTTCTTTCTTCGTGGCAGGAAGGAGTATTACGAATTCCTCGCCCCCGTAGCGGGCGACAATGTCTATCCTCTTTGAAATAGTCTTGAAGATAGAGGAGATGCTTCTTAGTATGGCGTCTCCGGCCTGGTGGCCGTGAGTATCGTTGAATTTCTTAAAATCATCTATATCGATCATGAGGATGGTAAAGGGTTGTTTTCTCGAAGACGCGTATTCGATTTCCTGGCCTAACAGGTACTGGAAATATCCATGGTGCCACAGCCCTGTCAGAGAATCCGAGTTTGAAAGTACCACTGTCCTCTCGTAAAGCCTGGAGTTTTCTATAGCCAGGCCTGCCTGGTTCGCGAATGTCGTGAGCATGCGGATGTGATCGTTCGTTATAGGTTTTTTTGTGTAGAGATTGTCCGCGACTATTACGCCGATCGTCTTGTCGCGCGCCTTGAGCGGGACAGTGACAAATTCCTCGAGATTCAATATCTGCGAGATCTCGCTTTTTGTTTTTTGTTTCGCTTTTTCCGAGATTATGGCAAAAGGCATGCCTTCCATAACAGTAGCTGCCACGACCCCCGAGTCATCGGATATCGGTATTTTTATGGAGCGCACGGTCTTATTGAGCTGCGATTTATTAAGATGCTCGAGCTGGCTGCGCGTTTCTATTAATTCATCAAATCCCATCTTGTGTTTTTCTATATGCGACCACACCGCATTCGCGTCCTCGGCGCTGTCAGGGCCTATGCCCATCTTGCCCTCGAGCCTGTTTTCCTTTTCGTTTACCAGAAGCAGCATTGCCCTGTTAAAACTCAGGCCCACGTGAGAAGTTACGGACGTGAGTATTATATAAAGGATCTTCTCGAGGTTGAGGGTCACATGCATGGCATTGCCTATCTCGTATAGCATCTCCAGCTCTGCCTGCGCCCTATGGTAAGCCTCTTTAAAGTTCTTTTTCATAGTAGTTTAGTATAGCAGATAACCCAGCCACTTTCAATACTATCCTTATTTGACAAACTTGACACGCCCCGTTCCAAATTCTAATCGTAAGAATTTGGAACGGGGCACGCTCATTTTGTCAAGTTAAGGAATGGAGGGAGGTAAAAAAACATTGTTTTAGGACGCGGAAGGCAGTATAATAGATAGACTAAATAAAAGGCAGCAACTCTTTACAAGGAGTGAGGTTATGAAAGAAAATATAATGCATAAAGAAGAACTCCTGGCCATTATTATAAAAGGTGACTATTCGCCGGCCAGGACAGAGTTTATCACACCGGATACCTTTAAACAGCAGGTGGGTTTTGTTGTTTACGATAAAGATAATGATATACAGCCGCACATCCAT
This sequence comes from Candidatus Omnitrophota bacterium, assembly GCA_018902915.1. Classification (GTDB taxonomy): domain Bacteria; phylum Omnitrophota; class Gorgyraeia; order Gorgyraeales; family Gorgyraeaceae; genus JAHIPS01. Next base: position 14,861 of record JAHIPS010000073.1, read on the forward strand.
CACGAGATGCCGCGGAGTCTTAAAGGTACATCCGAGGTATTGATCCTTAAAAATGGTCGTGTACGCGTCGACTTCTATTCCCAGAAAAAGGAATACACTGAGAGCCGGGATCTTTTACCCGGAGACGTGCTTGTGCTTGTTTCTGGCGGCCACGGTTTCCATTTTTACGAGCGCAGCGCATTTCTAGAGATAAAACAGGGGCCGTATATCGGGCCTCAGGAAAAAGAGAGATTTCCGTCGGCAAACCAGAAAAAAAAGGCAAAATGACCATTCCTGTAAACGAGCCTTTGATGACCGGGAACGAGCTAAAGTATGTCACGGATTGCATCGAGACAAACTGGATCTCTTCCGCAGGCAAATATCTTGAGCGCTTTGAAACAGCATGGGCAGAGTACTGCGGCCAGAAGCACGGCATCGGAGTTTCAAACGGGACCGCAGCCCTTGAATTAGCAGTAGAGATCCTGGCCTTTCCTAAAGGTAGCGAGATAATCATGCCCAGTTTTACCATTATCTCCTGCGGCCAGGCAATAGTAAAAAATGGATACGTACCTGTCTTGGTTGACTGTGATCCTGAGACCTACTGTATGGATACGAGCCAGATAGAGTCAAAGATCACAAAGCGCACTGTAGCTATCATGCCAGTCCATATCTATGGCCATAGCTGTGATATGGATCCTATATTAGATATAGCTTCAAGGTATAAGCTTATGGTTATCGAGGATGCTGCAGAGGCGCATGGAGGGGAATATTTCAGCAAAAAGGCCAAGGCCTGGCGTAGGTGCGGCAGTTTTGGTCATCTCTCGTGTTTTTCTTTTTACGCGAATAAGATCATTACTACAGGCGAGGGAGGCATGGTCCTGACCTCGGATGAAAAACTGGCCGAACGCCTGCGAAAACACAGGAGTCTCTGTTTTTTAAAATCCCCGAGATTTCTGCATTATCATATAGGCAATAATTTCAGGATGACAAATATCCAGGCAGCGCTCGGCCTTGCCCAACTCGAGTATATTGACAAGACAATAAAACGAAAGATAGACATGGCAAAAAAATATTCTGATTTACTTAAAGGCTTGCCGCTCCAGCTGCCCACACAGCGCGGGTGGGCTAAAAATGTCATATGGATGTACAGCGTGGCCCTCAAGCAATTTGAAAAAGACTGCCTGAAACTCTCAACCAAAGAATATGAAAAATGGCCTAATTATAAAATAATGGATAGATTGGCAGAGCAGGGCGTACAGACAAGGCCTTTCTTCATCGGCATGCATGAGCAACCAATCTTTCAGGGATTAGGATATTTCAAGGATGAATCATACCCGGTTACGGAAAGGCTCGCGAGGACAGGCTTTTATCTTCCCAGCGGCCAGGCAATAACCGACGCGCAGATAGACAAAACCGCAGCTGCATTAAAGGGGTTATTCCAATGAAAAACCGTCTTTCAGTGATCTTACCTACCTATAATGAGGCAGAAAATATCAGACCTTTGATAGACGCCATTAAAGAGGCGTTGGAAGAGGTGCACGAGGTAATAGTTGTCGACGATGATTCTCCTGACAAGACATGGGAGGTCGTTGAGGATATGATAAAGTCTGGCGGCTATCCGTTTTTGAGGCTTGAGAAAAGATTGAAAGACCATGGCCTGACAAAGAGTATCTGGCGGGGCATAGAACTCGCGACAGGCGATGTGGTGGGCTGGATGGATTGCGATTTTTCAATGTCGCCGAAATATCTGCCTGTGCTTTTATCGCTCATAAACGCGGATTATGATGTTGCCGTTGGATCTCGTTTCGTTTTAGGCGGCAGATGGCGGACGGAGAAAAGGGATCCCGAAGATACAATAGCAGGCGTAGTATTAAGTAGATTATTGAATTTATTCATACAGGTATGTCTTGATCATAGATTCAAAGATTATACCAGCGGTTTCGTGGTTGCGCGCAAAAAGATCTTTGATAGGATTAAATTGAGAGGAGATTATGGCGAATATTTTATAGATTTTATATATCGTGTCTTAAAATTAAACTATCATGTAGTAGAGGTCCCATATGTCTGGCGTCCCAGAAGGGCTGGTTCTTCCAAAACAGGTACCAGCTTAAGCGATTATTGCAGGCGCGGCTGGAAGTATATCGTTACTACCTCTCGTTTGATATTAACCAGAAAATTTTAGTGATCAGTATGCCTAAAGTATTATTGATAAATCCGCCTTTTGAGCAGGAAGAAGAATCTGTCGGCAGGACCAAGAGCATAAAGAAGGTGCTCAATATAGTGCCGCCTCTTGGTATTGCCTACATTGCCGCGGTTCTGGAAAAGATGGGGGTAGAGGTAAGGATAATCGACTGTGCTGTCGGTCTCTCGTTCCAGGATCTTTTCAGGATTGTGACAGAAGAATCCCCTGATGTCATAGGAGTAACATCCACCACGCCTGCCTTTGTAAAAGCCAAAAAATTAGGCGAGTTTATCCGCGAACAATTTCCAGCAACAAAGATCCTTATAGGTGGCGCGCAGGTAACAGCGCTTCCTCATGAGACAATGAAAACCGGACTTTTTGATATAGGAATCATTGGGGAGGGAGAGTTAACGATCGAAAAGTTGTTTAAAAATTATAGAAACAAAAGATTTGAGATCCTTGATCAAATTCGAGGTATTATTTATAAAGACGAGACAGGTATTCATCGGAACTTGGATCAGGATTTTGTCAATGACCTGGATTCGATTCCAATGCCCGCTAGGCATTTATTGCCGCACCCTAAGTTTTACAGGCCAACGCCTGCGTCCTGCCGCCGCGTGCCATACGCTGTTATCATGACGAGCCGCGGCTGCCCGTCGCAGTGCACATTCTGCGACAGGAAGATATTCGGCATGCGCTGCAGGATGAGAAGCGTACCAAATATCTTTCAGGAGATACAAGAGGTCGTGGCAAAATACGGGGTAAAGGAAATCAGGTTTTTTGATGATACCTTTACCTTGGATAAAAAAAGGGTGTACGAGATTTGCGACGAGTTTGAAAAGCGTAACCTAAGGCTTTCCTGGACATGTTTGACAAAGGTCGCTTGCGTGGATGGCCCGCTATTAAAACGAATGAAAGAAGCAGGATGCTGGCAGGTCCTGTATGGTTTTGAGTCAGGTGATGACAGGATGCTGAAGCTATTGAAAAAAGGAAATACTGTTGAGATGAATAAGAGGGCGATCCGTTTGACAAAAGAGGCAGGGCTTGAGGTGAGGGGAGATTTTATTGTGGGCACGCCTGGAGAGACATGGGAAAGCATAGAAAGAACAGTGCGTTTCGCGATTGATATGAGACTGGATTACGCGCATTTTAATAAATTCATACCTTTTCCCGGTACCGAACTGTACAAGAGACTTACTGACGAGGGACATACATTTGATTTCTCAAAGAGCACAATACTCGACCACAAACAAATCTATTATAATAATCCTGAGATGGACGCGGCTGATTTTTCCAGATATTTAGACAAGGCAACCAGGCGTTTTTATCTAAGACCAAACTACATATTAAAGAGGCTTTTATCTATCAGGACCCTGCACCAGCTAAAAGGGCAGATAGGCGGCTTCTTCGCCATATTTGAATTATCATGAAAAAAACATATTTTAATATAATCACGGCGATAGTTTTTTTATTACTCGCGTGGCTTCTTTTTGCGAATCTCTCCGATCATTATTTATGGAATGACGAGGCCTCCACAGCTATCCTGTCAAGAAATGTTCTTAAATATGGATATCCGAGTTCTTTTGATGGGACAAATATGCATTATCCTGACTGGCCGGAATTTCACCGGCCCGGCACCTATATATGGAAGGTCGATCCATGGGTGCAGAATTATTTGATGGCCGCGTCATTTAAATTATTTGGTATAAATACATGGAGCGCCAGGCTTCCTTTTGTATTAAGCGGATTTTTAACCCTGGTAATTCTTTTTATCTTTTGCATCCGACATCTTGGTTCAAAAAAGATAGGCCTCTTTTCAATTCTTTTGATGGGCACATCAGTCCCATTTTTGTTGCACGCGAGGCAAGCCCGTTATTACGGCCTTGTCATCTTGTTAAGTTTCGCGGTGTTTTATCTTTACCACCGCGTCGTCGAGAAAAAGAAGGGATATATTTGGTTAGGTATCGTTTCCCTTGTATTAAGCCTTACACATCACGTGGTTTTTATTCCAATATTCGGAGCTGTGTGCTTAAGCGCCCTATTTATAGACCGCAGGGAAATAAAATGGAAGCATTTTATACTTATGTCTATCCTGCCGGCATTAGGTTTTCTTGCATGGGTCGCGTTTTCATGGGTCGGCTCTGATCCTGTTGCCTTTCCAGTCAGCTCTTCGCTGAAAGAGATCAAGAAAAACCTCGAGTTTCAAATCCGCACTATAAACGGCTATTTTGTGCCAGTAGCATTCTGGCTGGTAGTGATGATGATCTCGCGTGCCCTCAAGAAGCACTCATTTATTGTGCCGTCTGAGAAAGAGAAAAAGATATTCAAGAGGGTAGGGATTTTTCTTTTATGTAACATGATTATCTTTACGTTCGTTGGTCTAAGGACCATGCGGTATTATGTGCACTATCTCCCTTTTTTATTCATGCTCGAGGGGTTTCTTATTTTCAGTGTCTTTCAGAAAAAGAAGGTCCTGGCTACCGTGATACTCGCGCTCGTAATTTTTACCAATATTCCCGGCAAGGCAAATCCTGCGAAGCTCAGGTCGTATTTTTCGCAATATCTTTATGAGATAACGCATGAATACACTGGCCCGCTCGAGGCCGTGTGTAGATACCTGGATTCTCATGCCAGGCCAGGCGAGCATGTAAAGATCATCAAAGGCGATCTCACGGCTATGTTTTACCATCCCGAGCTCGTGATATTGAACGATGAGAGGTATTTTGAAAAAAGTTATCCTGAATGGATCGTTATACGTAAATACTGGAAACAGATATTGGAAGACAGATGGAAGACAAAGTTTAAAATCAGGCCAGACGTCGGATATCTGGATATCCTGGATAGATACGATAGGATAACATTGCCGGCAGTAGATTCGATACGCGAAAACGAACCGGATAATCTGGAGACGCATTTTTTTAGGAGCCCTGTCGTGACACCTGATAACCAGATGTTCATTTATCGTCTAAAAAAATAAAATATGAGCGAATGGGATAGATACTGGTCGGAAAAAAAAGAAAAAAGTAGCGCGCTTTTTGACAGGGTAGCTGATTTTTACAGAAGACGTATTATACCGCGGCTCCTTGAATTTTTCCTGCGCAGGAATTATGACCAGGGGGCCTTGCTTTTGCACGCGGGTTGCGGGAGCGGAAGAGTGGATCAGGATATCAGCAATAGATTTAAACTGGTGTCTCTGGATATCGCGATGCCGGCCCTTAAAATAAATACTTCTTCGCGTGTGCTCGTGCAGGGAAATATATTGGAGCTCCCGATCAAGGCAAATTCCTTTGACGGCGTATATAATCTCGGCGTGATGGAGCATTTTACAGAGGAGGAGTTGGTGAGCATCCTAAAGGAATTCAGCCGCGTCACGAAACCTCATGCAAAGGTGACGCTTTTCTGGCCGCCGGTGTTTGGCACGAGCGAAATATTTTTAAAGAGCGTGCATTTCATTTTGAATAATATATTCAGGAGAAATATAAAACTTCACCCGGATGAGATAACAAGGATCAAATCCTATAAGCATGTAAAATCTATATGCGACAGGGCAGGTTTTAAAATCACGGATTATTATTTCGGGCCAAAGGATTTTTTTACACACGTCGTACTGACGCTTCAGAAGGATCTGTAGAATGGATAGGATAAAAAAGGTCGCGTTTGTATATTTAAGCCAGGGTTCGGGCGAGTATTATGTGACAGATGATCCTGGCTATGATATCCAGAGAAGGCCACAGCTGGGATTACAGTATCTCTGCGCTGTGCTTGAGAAAAAAGGCATAGAGACAAATATATTTGACCAGACAGTCGATTCATTTGACCTGGACTGGCTGGTTGAGAAACTAAAGGAATATGATATAGCGGGATTTTACTGTTCTGATACGCAGGAGGACAAGGTAAAGGCCTATTGCAAAGAGATAAAGGAAAAACTGGCAATGCCGGTCCTGGTCGGAGGGCCCAGCACGCTTGATAACCCGAGCTTCCTGGATCACGGGTGCGACATAGTTGTCTATGGCGAGGGTGAGATAACGCTAGAGGAAATAATCGAATATTATAACGGACATAAAAGACTCGAAGACATAAGAGGCATCTTTTACAAAAAAGATGGAAAAATCGTGCAGGCGCCACCGCAGGCGCTCATAAGGGATCTTGACGAGCTTCCCTTTCCTGACCGCTCAAAGACAGACATAAATTTATATTATGACTATTTTTTATTTGGCATGAAAAGGCCTTACGTGACCATGATGGCCGCAAGGGGATGTTTTTACAGGTGCTCTTTCTGCACGTCATGCAACCTCTGGGGTAATAAGTACAGGAAGAGGAGCGCGGATAACGTGCTTTCTGAGATAGATGACGCGGTTAAAAGATACAGGATAAGATATATCGCGTTTCAGGATGACGTGTTTGGTATAAGCAATGACTGGATCGAGGAATTCTCGAAAAAATTGACAGAGCGGCGCTATAAAATAAGATGGATGCCGATATTGCATCCTTTGAGCCTGAAGACAGATACTGAAAAGATACTGGTATTGATGAAAAAAGCAGGATGCGACGCGCTTTCATTCGGCCTGCAGTCAGCGCATCCCCAGATCCTGAAAAATATAAACAGAAATCCTTCTGAGCCGCAGCGTTTGAAAAATATTATAAAGGCGGCAAACAAGGTGAGGCTCCTGACCGCTGTAAGTTATATATTTGGATTGCCCGGCGACACGAGAAAAACTATACAGACGACCATTGACTATTCCCTGAATTGCGGGGCCACGCTGTCCAATTATTTTATACTCTCTGTCCTTAGGGGCTCAGAGATGGAAAAGGTTTACAGGGGCAAAAAGGTCTGTGATATGGACGATAAAGAAATACAGAACCTTACAATATACGCCTCGAGAAAATTCTACACAGACTCGGCAAGCATATTAAGGATCGCTTATTATGTCATGAAAAATCCGGAGTGGGTCTTAAGAAGGGGCATAAGCATACCCTCTGTCCTCACCCGCGTCGGCTTTTTCAAACCTAAAAAATAATTTCAGTTATGGCAAAAAAAGTTTTGCTTATAAATCCGCCTGAAAGCGGTATGGGAGAACATTCGTTTCCGCCCCTGGGGCTTTTGTATGTGGCAGGGGTTTTGCAGAAAGAAAATGTTCAGGTAAAGATCATCGACGGTTTTTTAGACGGCTGGCAGGGAATAGAATCTTCGATAAGAGATTACAAACCCGACATAGTCGGTATGACTTGTCATACATATGCCAGAGTTCAGGTATTGAAAATAGCAAAGCTGGCAAAAGAGATTTTGCGCGGTGTAACAGTAGTGGTGGGAGGCGCGCATCCCACCATAATGGCCAGGCAGATGCTGGAGAATTACACGTTTATAGACGTCGTTGCCATAGGAGAGGCTGATTATACTTTACTGGATATATGCCGTGGCAGGGATTATTCGGAAATACCCGGCATAGGCTATAGACATGAAGATAAGGTAATTATAAATCCGGAAAGGAAGATTATCGACGATCTGGACTCAGTGCCTTTTCCTGCGTGGAATTTATTGGATCTTAAGCGCTATCCGCCTGACGGCGAGGGCGTATACAGGGGTATTGACCTGGAAAAAGAACCGTGTATCCCGATACTTTTTTCCAGAGGCTGCGTAGGGAACTGTAATTTTTGCTCTAACCGGCTTATGTGGAAGAGATGGCGGCATCGGTCTCCTACTAATACGCTTGATGAACTTGAATTGCTGAATAAGAAATTCAGCATAAAACATTTTGTTTTTATTGACGATTGTTTTTCAGTGAATAAAAAGGCGACTATTGAACTATGCAGAGGCATCGCGGAAAGAAAATTGAACATAGTTTTCGATATTGTTACCAGGACGGATTGCGTGGATGATGAAGTACTGCAGGCACTGAAAGACGCAGGTTGTTACCAGATCAATTACGGAATAGAAACAGCATCTCCCCGTCTTCTTAAAATAATGGGCAAACCCGTGGGTTTAGAGATATCGGAAAAAGCCATTAAATTGACAAATAGTCATGGAATACGCTCAACCGCGTTATTCATCGCTGGGTGTGTGGGCGAAACAGCTAAGACTATTAATGAGACAATAGATTTTCTTAATCGTACCGATCCTTCACGAATAGGCGTAGGTAAGGGGCTTATGATATTTCCTGGCACGCGGCTTTATAACCTTGCAAAAGAAAAAGGCTTTATCAGTGACGATTTTTGGCTTACCGATTACACATGGAAGGTGTATACTTTAGATAATTCGAGGATGTGGCTGAACATATTCGGCAATGCGCTCGAAAAGAGGCAAAAACTGTCCAGATTTTCTTTTATAAATCTGATAAGAAACCACAGGTTTGTTTCGAGAGAATTTCGAAGACAGATTCAAGGAGATTTTCGGGCTTAAAAAAAGAAAAAAATATAAATATAATCCCGCGTACTGATATAAGAAAAGCCTTAAAAATATAGCCTCATTTTTGACTTTTGTGTTATAATATTAAATCATTACTGTCCAAATTAGCAAAACTTGAACTCTAACTGCAGCATCTCTGGCGGCGCATTACTGCGCTCGTTAAACGGTGCATTGAGCCAGTCCCAGAGGTTACGCCTTGCGAAGATATTCGCAGGCAGTATCGAACAGAG
>JAHIPS010000074.1 GCA_018902915.1 Candidatus Omnitrophota bacterium
AGTGCCCAATGAAAAATCAGACAAAAAACGATACGTAATTTATACCCGCTGTTCCACCGATGATCAGGCCCAGGGTGACTTTACGACCCTCGACGCCCAAGCCCATCACTGCAAAAATATGCTCGACGCCTTTGGATACAGCCTCGCCAAGATAGGCAATAAAGGCGTGATAAACGAAGACGGCTATTCAGGCAAAGACCTCAACCGGCCCGGTATCCAGACAATCCTCGCCGACATAAACAAAAAACGGTCGTTCGACGGAATCATATTTTTCCGCCTCGACCGCTTGACAAGAAATCCCCGAGACCTTTACGCTTTGATAGATTTATTCAGGGCGAAAGAAATAGACTTTATTTCGGTAAGAGAAAACCTTGACAGCTCGACTGCCATCGGACGTGTGGTGATTGGGATATTGGGATTATTATCGGCTTTTGAAAGGGAACTAACAGGCGAGCGCGTAAAAGCTTCCGCTATCGCGCGTGTGCGGCAGGGCAAATGGGTTGGCGGCAGGGTGCCTTATGGATATAAACTTATACCCGACGGAGAACCCCTACCTAACGGCCGCCAGCCTCACAAAATAGTATTCGATGAAAAAATAGCCCCGTACCTCAAAGTCATCTGGGAAATGGCCGCGGATAACAAGTCGCTCACACAAGTAGGACTGGAACTGCATAAACTTGGATTGAAAACGATGAACGGCAAAGAATGGAGAAGGCAAGTTATCTCGAGGATCGTAAAGAACCCCTTCTATAAGGGCTACATCCAATACAGCGAAGAATACCACAAGGGTAAACACCCCGCCCTTATCGAAGAAAAACTATGGGAAAAAGCCAACAAGATATTGAGCGCCAGGCTTCCCGGTCATAACTTCGTGCAGAAGGAAAGGTACTACGAATACCTCCTTGCCGGTATCATCAAGTGCGGTGAATGCGGAAGCCATATGGTGTGCAATTTCTCGGGAGGCAGAGGCAATAAGAAATTCTTTTATTATGAATGCAGTCGCTCCAAACAGGCGTTGGGATGTTCCAACGCTCGTATATCCGCGACTACTTTCGACAAAGCCATAATCGATTATTTCAAGAAAGCATCCAAAGACCAAAGCATTATCATAAAGGCCATCGGGGACGCCATTATTGATTCGCAAGCGAAACTCGAAAAGATCGATAAAGATTTAAAAGAAAAAGAAACAAAGGTAAACACCTTCCGGCACCAAGCCAATAAACTGCTGGAATTAGCCATGGGCAACACCGTTGCCAAAGGCTCCACCTATAAAGACAAAATGAATGAATTGGAAATGGAGATTACGAAATTAGAAGACGAGATAGACAAGCTACAGGCCCAAAAGAGAGTTACCAACATGAATGCCCATTCAGGTGAGTTTCTGCACCGGAACATAGGCTTTGCCATGCAATACATCGATAAGGCCCCTCCGGAAGCCCAGAAAGGCCTTATACAAGCCTTGATCAAAGATATCTTCGTGCATAGCGACAGGATAGCAATCAACATGTATATCGAAGAGCCGCTTGAAGGCATCCTCCCCAAGATAATCCCCTCTATAAAGGAAAAGCGCCCTACAGAAGCCTGTAAGGCGCTTGTTCCTACTGCATCACTATCCGGTGTTTCGGATAGTTGTCAACATTGGCTGGAGGAGATGGATTCGAACCATCACGACGAGTTCCAGAGACTCGCATCCTACCATTAGATGATCCTCCAATCCCTTAAGATTGTCAACTTAATCAGATGCTGATTTGCGCTGTCTTATTTCATTGTCAATATATAACTTCAGTCGTTTACGGTCCTCTGGATTAAGCTCTATAAAATTAACACCTGCCTCAAATATCTTTCTATGCTCCTCAAACTCCTTAATCCAAACAACCTCACCTTTCGCGAATATAGGTAATGAATCAAAAGGTGTTTGTATCTGCATATCGAGTCTCGTGCCTTTTGCAAGACGCTCATATACAGTAAATAAAACCCCGGTTTCGCTTACGTTCTTGCTGATGATCTGATCCTTTGTAAACGGCTCTACAAGAGTCTTATAGTGCACGACAACCGGCCATTCAATCCTTACGAATTTTCTCTTTTCTTGCATGCGGTCTCCTGTTCAAGGCTAAGCCTTGAACACTTCTCTGTTCAAGGCTTAGCCTTGAACAGAGACTCTAATCTTTTTAAAGTTTTGTCCTTGCCCAGAAGCGCCAGGACCTCGAAGATGCCAGCTGAAACACTTTTACCTGTAACAGCGACCCTGAGAGGATGAATCAAATCCCCTCCTTTTATATTCAGTTCTTTCAGGAGCGCACGCATAGATGTCTCAATATTTGCAGGTGTAAATTCGTCTATCTTGCTCAAGCACTCTTTGGCTAGTTTTAGTATACCTAAAACCCCGTCTTTTTTCAAAAACTTTTCTACTGCCTCTTCCCTGTAAACCACATCATCCAGTAGAAATATATCCACCTCATCTTTAAATTCGAGAAGGGTCTTTACCCTGGGGTGATAAAGTTCAGCGATTTTCTTAAACCACTGCGCGTCATATTCGCCTTTAACAAAAGGTTTAACCTCTTTTACGAAGCTGTCCAAACTCATTTTTCTTATATGCTCGCCGTTTAGCCAGCGGAGCTTGTCCTCATTAAACTCAGCCCCGCGTTTATTGACACGCTTCAAACTGAATTTCTTTATTATATATGTCGTCTCCATAAATTCTTTATTGTCTCCTGGCGCCCACCCCAAAAGCGCGAGATAATTCACCATTGCCTCTGAAAGATATCCTTTCTCGCGATATTCAGAAATCGCCACTGCGCCGAATCTTTTTGAAAGACGGGATTTATCAGGAGCGAGTATCAACGGTATGTGCGCGAACTTTGGCGGCTTTACGTCAAGCGCGTTGTATAGCGCAAGCTGTTTATTTGTATTGGAGATATGGTCGTCTCCCCTTATAATATGCGATATATTCATATCAATATCGTCGATAACACAGGCAAAATTATAGGCAGGGGTCTTATCTGATTTTATCAGAACCAGTTCCCCTATAAGAGAATTATCTACCTCTATTTCTCCATGAATCAGGTCATATATTTTTATCTTTTCATTCGGAATTTTGAAAATAATCGCCTCACCGTCTTTGTATGCCAGGTCTTGTTTAAGTAATTTATCCGCGTATGAAAGATATATATCCTGGCGCTTACTCTGAAAATACGGGCCCTCGTCCCAGTTTAAACCTAACCATTCAAGGCTGGAAAGGATCTCTTTTAGATACACATCGCTCGAGCGTTTCTTGTCCGTATCTTCTATCCTCAGGATAAACTTGCCTGCCTGCGCCCTTGCGTAAAGCCAGTTAAAAAGCGCTGTGCGGGCGCTTCCTATGTGCAGATTACCTGTTGGACTTGGGGCAAATCTGACGCGAACCATATTTATACCCTTCCATTATCGCCTTTTCATTTATGGCAATCATATTGTGGTGATGGCCAGGGATCACATCCTTTAAAGAATGGCTCAGGGAGCCTATCGGCAATAAATCCTTTCTTGCTAAAAGCGCGCCGAGCATGATCATATTGCTGACTCGGGGATTTCCTAATTTCAGGGCCATATCTGTAGCTGGAATTTCCAACACATCTATATCGTCTCTCTTTGCCTTAACCTCCACCAAGGATTTATTTATAATCAATGTACCCATGGGCTTCATCTTTGGTTCAAATTTTTGAAGTGATGGTTTATTCATTACAATACATATACTTGGCTCCCTTACAACAGGTGACGCAATAGGACTATCTGAGATGACCACCATTGAATGCGCGGTCCCACCTCTTACCTCTGCGCCATACGAAGGCATCCATGTGACGTTCTTACCTTCATTCATGGCAGCATAAGAAAAAGCCTTTCCCATAAGCATTATACCCTGACCACCAAACCCTGCGAAAATAATCTCTTCTTTCACCGAAAAACTCCTAATGGATATTCTTTTATCATTGTCTCGGCTACCCACTTGACTGAATCTTCAGGCGAAAGTCCAATATAGGTGGGGCACTGCGAAAGCACCTCGACAATGGAAAAACCCACGCCATCAATCTGATTTTGAAACGCCCTTTTTATTGCCTTCTTTGCCTTTATAATATTCTGCGGAGAATGGATTGAAACCCTCTCTGCATATGAAACACCTGGCAATACTGACAAAAGCTCGCACACCTTTAGAGGAAAGCCATGTGTTTTCTGGTCCCGGCCCAGGGGCGTGGTAGCTGTCTTCTGTTTCAACATCGTGGTAGGCGCCATCTGGCCGCCTGTCATGCCATAGACAGCGTTATTGACGAATATAATGGTTATATTCTCTCCTCTATTAGCGGCGTGTACTATCTCTGCAGTGCCTATTGCTGCCAGATCTCCATCACCCTGATATCCAAACACAATATTCTCGGGCGCCACCCTTTTTATACCTGTTGCAACTGCCGGCACCCTGCCATGCGCTGCCTCTGTGACATCAAAATTCCAATAGTCATACGCGATGACAGCGCAGCCAACAGGCGCAATACCTATGGTCTCCTCCCTTATACCCAGCTCATCGATTATCTCGCAGATAAGGCGATGCACTATGCCGTGCCCGCATCCAGCGCAATAGTGCGTGGAGGAGTCTTTCATGCTCTTGGGTTTTGATAAAATTTTAGACAATTTTTTCAACCTCTTTTATTATCTCGTCCTCTGTAGGGACACCGCCGCCTGAGCGACCGTAAAAATGAACCGGTTTTTTGCAATCTATGCTGAGCCTGACATCCTCTATCATCTGGCCGCAGCTCATCTCTACCACTAAAAATGATTTGACCTTCTCAGCTATGCGTCTTAATTCCTTTTCTGGAAATGGCCACAGGCTTATTGGCCTGACCAATCCTATCTTTTTCCCTTTACTGCGTAATTTCTCAACAGCATTCCTCGAGATCCTGCTCGTCGTGCCATACGCCACCACCATGATATCACTGTCATCACCGTATAAAATTTCACAGCGGACCTCTTTATCTTTAATCTCAGTATATTTCTTCTGTAGCTTCCTGTTAAACGTCTCTAGGCTCCCATCTTCCAGCAAAAGCGACCGGATCTTCCTCGGCTCCCTGCCTTTACACCCATCAAGAATCCATGATTTTTTTTCGCTATCCGCTGTACGCTCTACGCTATCCTCTAATTCCACGGGCTCCATCATCTGCCCCAGGATACCGTCTCCCAAAATCATCACCGGTGTCCTGTATTTATCCGCCAGATCAAACGAAAGCATTGTTAGCTCCACTATCTCCTGTAAAGATGCCGGCGCCAAAACTATCTGATGATAATCACCGTGACCCCCGCCTTTTGTCGCCTGAAAATAATCGCTCTGGCTCGGCGCTATATTTCCAAGGCCTGGCCCTCCCCTCATCACATTTACTATTACCCCGGGAAGCTCGCAGCCTGCAAGATATGATATACCCTCTTGTTTAAGACTTATGCCAGGACTTGAAGAAGAAGTCATTGCCCTCGTGCCCCTGAGCGACGCGCCAAAGACCATATTTATAGCTGATATCTCGCTCTCTGACTGGATGAATACGCCGCCAACCTCTGGCATGCGCCTTGACATATAAGCCGGCAGTTCATTCTGCGGGGTAATAGGATATCCTGCGTAAAACCTGCACCCTGCCATTATAGCAGCCTCTGCCAAAACCTCATTACCGCACATCAAAACCTTTTTAGCCATAGCTATTTATATACCTCTATACACATATCAGGACACATGATCGCGCAAAAAGAGCATCCAGTGCATTTTTTATCTTTGTCTAAAAACAAGACCGGGTGCACGCCTCTCTTATTAATAAAATCCTCTAATCTAATACACCCCTTCGGGCAATATACCACGCAGAGCCTGCAACCCTTGCATCTTTCTTTATTGATCTCTATTTTCGGCATGATAATATCGTCTCTTTTATCTTTTCTGCGGACAGGCCACACCTATCAAGCAAGACCTCTCTTTTTCCATGCTCGATAAACCTATCAGGAAGTCCTATAGTCTTTATTGTAGCACTTCTGGGCACCTTATCAATAATAGATTCCAGAACAAAAGAACCAAATCCGCCGCCAGCCACGCCCTCCTCTACTGTAAAGAGATTCCCTGTCTTGGAAACTGACTCCAATATGAGCTCCAGATCTAATGGCTTGATGAACCTCGCGTTTATAACTTCACAATCCACGCCCTCGTTTAAAAGTAGCTCCCTTACCTTCAAGCAAACTCCAGACATATACCCAACACCTAATATAGTAATATCTTTACCCTCTTCAAGCATCTCTCCTTGTCCAAGGCGAAGCCTTGGACAGTTTTCTGTCCAAGGCTTCGCCTTGGACACTACCTTGGATGCTATAAAAGGATAGCTCCCGCCACGAGGATATCTTATCGCTACCGGGCCATCATTATAACAAAGCGCGAATCTAAACATGTCTCTTAATTCTTCCTCATCCTTTGGCGCCATAGCGACCATGTTAGGCATATGCCTTAAATACGCGATGTCAAATACGCCGTGATGCGTGGGTCCGTCCTCGCCCACGACGCCTGCGCGGTCCAGCATAAATGTCACGTTGAGGTTCTGGAGACACACGTCGTGTATTATCTGGTCGTAAGAACGCTGCAGAAATGTGGAATATATTGCCGTTATTGGCTTTAACCCTGCCCTTGCCAGGCCTGCGGCAAAACCCACTGCGTGCTGTTCTGCCATCCCAACATCAAAAAATCTATCCGGGAATATCCTTGAAAATCTATCCAGTCCTGTGCCTTCAGGCATTGCAGCTGTTATGGCCACGACCCTTTTATCCTTTTCCGCCGCCTCGATAACCGCCTCGCTGAATACGCCTGTAAAATCTTTCTGAAAGAATAGTTTTTCACCCGTATCGACATTGAATGAACCCACACCGTGGAATTTCTCAGGTATGTTTTCCGCGTAAGAATAGCCCTTGCCTTTTTTTGTGACAAGGTGTAGTAAAACTGGCGCGTCCATATCAATGATGTTTTTCAATGTAGAGACTACTGCGCGTATATCATGACCATCTATCGGGCCAAAATACTTGAACCCTAATTCTTCAAATAGCATGCCCGGGACCAAAAGATTCTTTAGTCCTTCTTCCAGGCGTTTTGCCGAGCGTATTATCCTGAAACCAAAACGCGGCACGCGCTTTAAAAGAGCTTCTATGTCCTTCCTGATCCTATTGTAAATAGGCGCGCTTATGATCCTGTTCAGGTATTTACTCAAGGCGCCCACGCTCCTGGATATGCTCATCTCATTGTCATTTAGTATGACAAGTATTTTTTTGCGAAGATGCCCGGCGTGGTTAAGCGCCTCGAATGCCATGCCTCCGCCTAAAGACGCATCGCCTATGACCGCGACTACCCTGTGTAATTTTCCTTCTAGGTCTCTTGCAGCAGCCATACCCAATGCAGTAGAAATAGAGGTAGAGCCGTGACCTGTTGTAAAAACATCGAATTCGCTTTCAAATCTATTGGGAAAACCGCTCAGGCCGCCCAGCTGGCGCAGCGTAGAAAACCTGTCTTTTCTGCCGGTCAACAACTTATGCGCGTACGCCTGATGGCCCACGTCCCATATAATAACGTCTTCGGGCGCGTTCAAAGAATAATGCATCCCTACTATGAGTTCCACAGCGCCAAGGCTTGACGCAAGATGTCCGCCTGAAGAAGAAACTGTTTTTACAATAGCCTCCCTTATCTCCTGTGCCAGGCCAGACAAATCATCCAGGCTAAGTTTTTTCAAATCAGAGGGGCTATTTATTTTTTCTAATAATCCCGGCATATTAAGATCTTCTCTCTAAAATTAAATCCGCGATCCCTGAAAGCATATTGGCCTTATTCCCGAAAATGCTGAGGTGCGACTTTGCCCTCTTGTTCAGGAGTTCTGCCATTTTTCTCACGTGTTCTTTCCCGTATACCTTGACGTAGCCATCCTTATCGATTAAATCATCTATGAGCTGGAACGTAAAACCAATGTGTTTTCCAAAATCACTGATCGCGTCTATCTCTCTTTTGCCAGCGCCTTTAAACATACACCCTGCCTTTAAGGCTACCTCGAAAAGCGCGCCTGTTTTTTTAGCCGCGATATAATCCAGGTCTCTCTTTTTCTTTTTCGCCTCTTCCATATCCACGACCTGGCCGCCTATAGTGCCGCGGCTGCCTATTGCCATAGAGATATCCTTGAGGATGTTCAGATTGCCAGCGTCTGAAAGCAGCTGGAAACCCATGGTAAGGAGCGCGTCGCCTGCTAAAAGCGCGAGTTCCTCGCTGAATTTTTTATGGCAGCTGGGTCTTCCGCGCCTGTAGTCGTCATTGTCCATGCACGGCAGATCATCATGGATAAGCGTATATGTATGTATGAGTTCTATCGCGCATGCGACCGGCATGATCGAAGCGCCTTTACCCCCACATGCCTCAAAACTCGCAATGGTCATGACAGGCCTTATCCTTTTGCCGCCTGAAAACACTGCGTACCGCATTGCCCTGTGGATCGACTTTGGCTTTTCTTTTTCCGACGGCAGACACCTATCCAGCGCCTTATCAATAACCTTCTTCTTACCCGCAATATACTTCTCTATATCCATATCCTTGTGGCTCAGCTGTTCAAGGCGAAGCCTTGAACAAGCTTGTTCAAGGCTTCGCCTTGAACAGCTGCGACTTTTACTCCTGAAAAGCTTCGAGTGTCAGCTTGTCGCCCTTCTTAACAAGCATCTCGACCTTGCGTTTTGTCTCATCCAGACGTTTCCTGCAAAGACGCAGGAGCTTCACGCCTTCTTCGTATTTTTTCAATGACTCGTCAAGCGGCATCTGGCCGGTTTCTAAATCATCTGCAATCGTCTCCAGTTTTTTCATCATGTCTTCAAATTTTAATTCCTTTGCCATAATAGCCCCCTTTATTCGATCTCCTCCACCCTGCTCTTAAAACTTCCTTTTGAAAGCGTTGTCTCGACCATGTCTCCTCTTTTAAGGATCTTTGTATCCTTGAGCACTTTTTTCTCAGGCAGCTTGAAATTAATGCTATACCCCCTGCCTAAAATACCCAAAGGACTCAATATCCCTATCTTCTCAGAGATAGATTTAAAATTTTCCTCTTTTAATTCAATGTAATGTTTAAATCGCAGGCTCAAACCCTGTTCTACGTCATCAAGGCGCTGCTCGTACTGCTTTATAATATCCAGGGGATAATCCTTGAGCCTTTTTTCAATATTGTCCAATTTATCAACGAGCTCGCTCTTTTTCGCAATGACCCTCTCTGCGGCAACAGACGGCGTTGGCGCTCTTAAATCCGCGACAAAATCGCTGATCGTCCAATCTATCTCATGACCCACAGCGCTTATAACAGGCAGCTTTGATCTGTGTATCGCCCGCGCCACCACCTCTTCATTAAAGGCCCATAAATCCTCTAAGCTTCCGCCGCCCCTCCCGACTATTATCACGTCTACATTGCCGAGCTTATTAAACTCATCTATTGCTCTCGCTATCTCTTCCTTTGCGCCCTCACCCTGCACCTTTACAGGATTTATAATGACCTCGACGTTTGAAAATCTCCTGTCCAAAACATAAAGCATGTCTCTGATCGCCGCTCCTGTCGGGGAAGTGACTATACCGATCCTGTCTGGAAGCATTGGTATCGCAACCTTTTTAGAATCATCAAAAAGCCCTTCCTTAAAAAGTTTTTCTTTTAATTGTTCGAACGCGAGCTGTAACGCGCCCACGCCCTTTGGCTCCACCCTTGATACATTCAGCTGGTACTGGCCGCGCTTTTCATACACGCCTACCCTGCCAAAACATAACGCCTGTATGCCGTTCTTTATCTCAAACTTTACCTTCTCGTTATAGCCTTTAAAAAATGTGCATTTTAATTCGCCTCTCTCGTCTTTTAATGTAAAATAAAAATGACCTGACGAGTGAGCAACAAAATTCGATATCTCTCCCTCCACCCACACGGTTGGAAAAGCTGATTCCAGGACCAGCTTTATGCCAGCGGTTAACTCGCTTACCTTGTATATATATCTTTCCTTTTTATTGGCGGCTGTATCAGGAGTGGTCTTCAAGTCTCTCCCTCACTCTTTCTATAGACAACGCCTTCCCGGTCTTTTCATCTATCTCGACTATAGCGCCCTGGAGCTCGACGTCCTTATCTGCCATTTCAAATTTTGTCGGCATGCACGTGAGAAAATGTTCTATGATAGGCTCTACCTTTCGGCCTATGACTGAATCATGCGGTCCTGTCATGCCCAGGTCTGTTATATACGCGCTTCCCTGCGCTAGGATCTTTTCATCAGCTGTCTGGACATGCGTATGCGTCCCGAATACGACACTCGCCTTGCCGTCCAGGAATCTACCCAGTGCGATCTTTTCGCTCGTGGCCTCTGCGTGCACATCGACCAGGATTATCTTTGTATCCTTACGGACCATTTGTATCTCTTTTTCCGCGGTCTTGAACGGGCACGCATCAATATGACCCATAAATACCCTTCCGACGACATTTATTACAGCTACCTTTTTACCTGAACTTGATTTAACGATGGTCGTGCCTGTACCGGGGCATTCTTTTGGATAATTTGCCGGCCGTAAAATCCTCTTGTCTTTATCCAGTCTCTCGTATATCTCTTTTTTCTTCCAGATATGGTCTCCTGAGGTCACTACATCCACCTGGCCCTCAAAGAGTTCATCCACTGTCTCATTTGTCAGGCCTGAGCCGCCAGCAATATTCTCGGCATTGGCCACCACGAAATCTATGCACCTGTCCCTGCGAAGACCCGGCACTATTTTTTTAACAGCTCCCCGGCCCGGCCGTCCAACTATGTCGCCTATCAGTAATATCTTCATATTTTATTTTGCGTATTCGACTGCTCTCGTCTCCCGAATCACTGTTACCTTTATCTGACCAGGGTACTCGAGTCCCTCTTCTATTTTCTTGCTTATTTCCCGCGCAAGGCCTATTGCCTGGAGATCCGTAACCTTGTCAGGCTGTATTATCACCCGTATCTCCCTGCCGGCCTGTATTGCGTACGCCTTTTCAACGCCCTTGAATGAATCAGCTATTGATTCTAATTTCTCAAGGCGTTTTATATAATTCTCGAGTGTCTCCCTGCGCGCGCCAGGCCTGGACGCGCTCACTGCGTCAGCAGCCTGTAAAAGCACGGCATAGATAGAAGTCGCCTCTTCTTCCTCGTGGTGAGAAGCTATCGCGCTCACGACCTCTTTGGACTCGCCGTATTTCTTTGCCAGGTCCGCGCCTATCTTCGCGTGCGGGCCCTCGACCTCGTGCGTTACTGCCTTGCCTATATCATGCAAAAGTCCGACGCGCTTTGCCAGATTAACATCCAGGTTCAGCTCCCCGGCCATAACCGCCATAATAACACTGACCTCTTTCATGTGCTGTAGTGCATTCTGGCCATAACTGGTCCTGTACTTCAACCTGCCTATAAGTTTTATGATCTCAGGATGCACGCGCTGGACACCCAACTCAAACACAGTATGTTCTCCCTCTTCCTTTATAGTATTGTCCATCTCGTGCTTTACCTTTCCCACCACCTCTTCTATGCGTCCAGGATGAATGCGGCCGTCCTGCAAAAGCCGCTCGAGCGCTATCCTCGCTATCTCGCGCTTCACCATGTCAAAACCGGAAAGTATGACGGCCTCTGGCGTATCATCGATAATAACGTCGATGCCTGTCGCGACCTCGAACGCGCGTATATTCCTTCCTTCCCTGCCTATGATCCTTCCCTTCATCTCGTCATTTGGCAGCGCCACAACAGACACGGTCGTGTTAGTCACATGCTCTGCGGCGCACTTCTGTATTGCGACTGAAAGCACCTCTTTTGCCTTTTTATCGGCAGATTCCTTGGACATGTCAATGATCTGCTTAAAAAGTACCTGCGCCTCTTTTTGCGCGTCATCCTCTACCCTGCGTAAAAACAATTTCTTTGCCTCTTCAACGCTAAGGCCTGATATCCTCTGGAGCTTCTGGCGTTCTTCCGCAACAAGCCTGGAAAGCTCGTTCTGCCTGGACTCGATAGATTTTTCCTTGTCCGCAAGAAGCGCGTCTCTTTTTGAAATATCCTTGTCCTTTTTCTCAAGGATATCCATCTTACGCTCTACATTTTCTTCTTTCTGGCCTAGCTTTTTTTCAAGATCCACGAGATCCTGGCGCTTGTCCTTTGTCTCGCGCTCAAAATCCGTGCGCATCCTGAACTTTGAATCCTTTACCTCGAGTTCGAGCTCCTTCTTTTTGTTTTCCAATTCCTTTTTTGATTCTTCGAGAAGCCTCTTTGCGCTCTGTTCAGTCTCCTTAAGATGTTTCTCGGAAAAAAACTTCCTTATAAAATATCCTGCGAAAAACACCAGGATAAAGACCAGTACTTCGATCACAGAGATTATCGTTTTCAGATTTGCCTCCATGGTGAACACCTCCTGATTATATATAAAAGGTATATGCCTAGTTGGTTATAACCCTGGTAAGAGAGATGTCGTGTCTTGCGGTAGGTATTTTTTT
Organism: Candidatus Omnitrophota bacterium; assembly: GCA_018902915.1. Classification (GTDB taxonomy): domain Bacteria; phylum Omnitrophota; class Gorgyraeia; order Gorgyraeales; family Gorgyraeaceae; genus JAHIPS01. The sequence continues at coordinate 12,519 of JAHIPS010000074.1, forward strand.
AAGCATCTGAAATCTAAAACCCAGGCCTACTTTTGAAGTGCGTCTTGGCAAGCGCTTCAAAAAATTATCGTAATAACCCTGGCCATGACCGAGCCGGTTGTTGAGTCTATCAAATGCGATGCCAGGCACTATTACTAAATCTATATCCTTCAATCTAATAGGTCTTTTGGCCTTAGATACCATTGGTTCGTAAATACCGTACGGGCCTTTTTTAAGTCCCTGCCCAAGACTTCTTAAGCGCACAGGCTTAAGCATCTTCTCTCTTCTTGCAGTGGTCGGCAAAACTACCTTTTTGCCCATCTTAAGGGCTTTTTTTATTACAGCTCTTGTTTCTACCTCGTTGGTTCCCTTTGAAATATAAAGCATCACACATCTTGATGTCAAAAATTCTTTTTGCTTAAGGAGTTTCTCCTGTATAATCCTGCTTTTCTTTCTCCTTTCTGAGATTGCCTGATTATCCAGCTTTTCTTTTATTCTTTTTCTTAGAGCTTCTTTTTGCTTCATGCTGCCTTACCGTGTTTTTTCAGATAATCATCGATAGCTGACTTGAGCGCCTCTTCTGCCAGAAGCGAACAGTGCATTTTTATAGGCGGGAGTCCTCCCAGCGCCTCTGCAACAGCCCTGTTGGAAATTCTCAATGCCTCATCCACAGTTTTACCCTTGACAAGCTCTGTTACCATGCTGCTTGTTGCTATGGCTGCACCGCATCCGTACGTTTTAAACTTTGCATCAGTAATTATATTATCTTTGACCTTCAGATAAAGCCTCATTATATCGCCGCAGATCGGATTCCCGACATTGCCAATACCATCCGCGTCAGGGATCTCGCCCACATTCCTCGGATTCTTAAAGTGCTCCATGACCTTTTCGCTGTACTGCGTATTAAAAGATTCCATACCTCACCCCTGTTTCTCCAATCTAACCTCCCTGGGTTTATTCAGTTTAGAATAATCCTTTGGCGGTCTTGTCTTTTTTATATTATCAAGCATATTTAGTTCCTTAAGCCGGTTGTATATCAATATCCAGGCGCAGTCCTTGTCTTTGTCCACTTCGCATTTTCCCTTGTCTGAGCCGCCGCATGGTCCGTTCAAAAGGCCCTTTGCGCATCGCGTAACAGGACATATCCCGCCTGTAATATTCAACACGCACTCCCCGCACATAGCGCATCTCTCAGACATCACAAGACCTGTCATATCCAGAACAGACCCGAACAGCGTGTCGCAACCCGTATACACAGACCTTTTAGCCCTGTCATTGTCAAGCACAGACTGTGCCCCCAGGCCGCACGCCAATACCAGAAATGCCTCTGCCTCATCCATGGACTTTTTGTTTTTGGCAAAATGCATTTTTACCTGGCTTGCTATACATGGCGCGTCAGGTATTGTCCATCCTGTCACGACCTTTTCTTTATCCTCGAGAAGTTTTTTCATCTCCAGCACTTCTTTTTCGCCTCCGGTCTTACACGTGGTGGCGCACTCGCCGCACCCTATTATGAAGATCTTTTTTACAGGGCCTATCGCCTCCAATATGTCTTTAAATTCTTTTTTCTGCGAGACTATCATAAAAGCTCCTTTATATCATTCTCAAACACCTCTTTATCCCTGTACCCCATATATCTTTTTCTTATGTTGCCGTCCCTATCTATAACAAATGTCGTGGGAATAGATATTATGCCGCCGTATAGATCAGTGACTTCATCGTCCTGCAATAAAAGCGTGTAATTCACGTTATTTTCTTCAGCAAAAAGAGGCACTATCCTTTCCCCGTTCCAATCAACAGATATCCCCACGACCTCAAGCCCTTTATTTTTATATTCATCCTGGAGTTCTATAAAATGCGGTATCTCCGCGATACATGGCGGGCACCACGTGGCCCAGAAATCAAGGATAACTACCTTTCCCTTAAAGTCTGACAGGCTCACCATATTGCCATTTATATCCGAAAGACTAAACTTAGGCGCCTGTTTATAGATCACCTCAGGGACCCTGTGCATTGCATTGACCCAGACTAAAATCAGAATGGCAATAGAGACTAAAACACCTATAACAATAACTGCCTTTTTACTCATCTCATCCCCTGTATGCGGCGATAATACCGCTGAGCCTCGAGAACTGCCCTGTAAAAAGAAGCGTTCCCATGATCACTAAAAATACACCTGTCGCAATCGGCACAAATTTCATAAAACTCTTGAAGCGGTTAAATATAAAAAGAAACTGATTTATCATAAGACTCGCGACAAAAAACGGGACACCTAATCCCACTGAATAAAAACATAATAGCGTTATTGCCCTTGGCAGGCTTTCTAGCGTGGACGCGTATATCAGTATGCTGGAGAGTATCGGGCCCACGCACGGCGTCCAGCCCACGGCAAACGCCATCCCTACTAACAAAGAACCAAGATAACCTGCCTTTTTCCTATTGAAAGATATCTTCTTCTCAAAATTCAAAAACCTTAAATTAAATACTCCCGTTATATGCAGGCCCAAAAAGATTATTAAAAGTCCGCCTATCTTCTCGAGCAATGTCCTTCTTATGCCAAAAAAACTTCCCAGGTACGCGAATGTCACGCCTAAAAGGATAAATACTATCGAGAACCCCAGTATGAAAAATAAAGAATGCAACGCTGTGATCTTTCTTATATTGGAAGAAGGGTCAAGCGTTTTTATGTCCTCAAAGGACTTACCCGTAATATACGTTATATATGAGGGAAAAAGAGGTAGGATGCACGGAGAAAGAAACGTCAGGACCCCGGCGACAAAGGATATAACGATAGAGACTTCGCTGTTATTAGTCATGCATTCTCCTGGAGAATTTACTTTCGCGAAGCCCTGATCCTGATTATATCCTGCTGCGCCCTTATATCCTCGAGTCGCGCTATTATATCCTGTTGGTTCTTTAAAACTTCGTCTATCTTCTCTGAGACAACATCATCTGTCTTTGAGGATTTCTGCTCCTTGGTAAATCCCTTTATTGACAAAACCCCCAGAGACATTATGATTGCCAGAAAAAGCGATAAAAACCATGCTCTTCTCGCCATATAACACCTCTTTTTCTCAAGTCCTATTATAGCAAAACCCGCCCCTCCCGTCAACCCCCTCCTATGAGGTCGCTGAAAAAGTGTCATTGCGAGGCACGAAGCATGCCCCGTACGAAATCGAAGATTTTCGTATGGGGTGCCGAAGCAATCTATTTTTTGAGATTGCTTCGCTCACTTTGTTCGCTCGCAATGACACGAAGATGGACTTTTTCAGCAATCTCCCTATATTTGACAAATCGTGCAATGCTCATTTTGTCAACTTAAGCTAAAAATGCAGCTTGCTAAAAGGCAGGGTATTCAAGATGTCCTTTTTCTCGAGCCAACCTCGGCTGGCTACTGATACGCCGTATTTCATTGTATCGAGATGCTCTACAATGTGGGCGTCTGTGTTTATCGCGACTTTTACGCCAAAATCCTTTGCCATGCGAGAGCTTATATCATTTAAATCCAGGCGCTGTGGAAAACTATTTATCTCAAGCGCGGTATCTGTATCTCTGCAGACCTTTAGTATCTCCTCCAGGTCCACCTCGTACGGCTCTCTCGCGCCCCATAACCTGCCAGTAAGATGCGCTATCATATGAACATATTTATTCTGGCACGCCTTTATAATGCGTTTTGTCAGCTTCTCCTTTGACTGCTTAAATCCTAAATGGATAGCGCCTATCACCACATCCATCTCTTTTAAAATATCGTCAGGGTAGTCGAGCCTTCCTTCTGAATCAATGTCCACCTCTGCGCCGAATAAGATCTTGATACCTTTATGCTTTTTGCTTAGTTTTTCTATTTCTTTTCTCTTAAGTTTTAGCTCGTCTTTATTAAGGCCTCCTGCTATCTTCAGCCCCTGAGAATGATCAGTAATAGCAATATATTCATACCCCAGTTCTTTTGCCTTTAAAACCATCTCTTCGATAGAGCTTCCGCCATCAGACCATCTTGAATGTACATGTAAATCACCCTTTATATCGCACAGCTCTACGAGTTTTGGTAATTTTTTCTTGATACTGGCCTCGACCTCGCCCCTGTCCTCTCTTAGTTCAGGCGGAATATACTCCAGACCTAAACTTTTGTACATCTGGAGTTCTGTTTTTCCTGCCATCTGCTTTTTTCCTTTAAATAGGCCGTATTCGTTTAACTTTAATCCTTTTTTTATAGCGAGCTGGCGCAATCTTATATTATGCGCCTTTGAGCCAGTAAAATACATTAGCGCTGCTCCGTAAGAGGAATCCTTTACCACTCTCACATCCACCTGTATATTATCGTCTGTAACTATTGAAGACTTTGTAGGGCCTTTTGCCAGGACATCTTTTACAGAAGCTAGCGTCGTAAACTTATCCATGACCTTTTCCGGATTTTTCGACGAGACCAGTATATCTATATCCCTTACAGTATCCTTCATCCTCCTGAGGCTTCCAGCCGGACTTATCTTTTTTACCTCTTTTAATTTTTCAAGCTGCGCGATGAATAAACCAGCCGCATCTATCGCTGTTTTTAAATCCATCCTGTCATGTCCGCGCTTAACAAGCTCTATGCCGCGAAGGATATTTTCCTCGGTCTTCTCTTTTATGCCAGGAAGACCTTTTATCTTTCCGGAATGCGCCATTCTCTCCAGCATAACTATGTCGCGTATGCCGAGTTTCTCATAGAGTAGCTTTGCTGTCTTCGGACCTATGCCCGGTATGGTTAATATATCCAAAAGCCCTTTAGGTATATCCTTTTTTAATTCCTCGAGGTATTTAAGTTTATCTGTGGCAACAATCTCTTTTATCTTCTCCTCGAGATCCTTGCCAATACCAGGGATGCTCTTCAGGCGGTCCTCTCTTACAAAGACCCCTATGTCCTCCGGGATCGATTCTATATTTTGCGCAGCCCGCTCATACGCCCGTATCCTGAAGCGATTATCGCCCTTTATCTCCAGGATCTGCGCGATCTCTCTGAATATATCCGCTATGTCCTGATTCTTCATAATACAAGCATTTTAGCATAGATTTCCCCATGCATAAAGTGTATAATACCTCTGAAAGGTGGGGTAATAACTATGATACTTAAATTTTTTCGGAAGAAAAAGAACATGAAGAGGATAATATGGGGACTGGCAATCCTTATAATACCCGCGTTCGTGATATGGGGGGCTGGCGCAAACAAGGGAGACAAAAAAGGCCCGAGCTATGCCGGAAGGATATTCAGCAGAAAAGTCTCTCTCGATGAATATTTTAATATGCGGCAGGTCGCGCGGGATTACGCAGTAAAGACGTTTGGAAATAACGTGCCTCCTGAATTCATCGACCAGATGGCATGGAGCCGCATACTGCTTTTAGAAAAGGCAAAAAAAGAGCGGATAGCTGTAAACGACACGGAGGTGGTCAAGATGATCGCCTCCTACCCTGCATTCCAGCGAAACTCTATCTTCGATAAGAAACTTTATAAATCAATGGTCGGGGATAACGCCAGGGGCTTCGAGGAAAGGATAAGAGACGATATCCTTATCTCTAAACTCAGGGAAAAGGTTACCAGGGATATTTCTGTAAGCGACGGCGAGGTAAAAAATGAATACAGAAAGAAATTTGAAAAAATAAAATCTTCCTATATCTCGATACCTTTCTCTGACTTTGAAAAGGATGTCCGATATCAGAGATCTGACCTCACGCGTTTCTACGAGGAGAATAAATCTTTATTCCAGAAACCTGAGGGAATAAACGCAAGGTATATAGAAGTGCCTTTTTCGAAGTTCGACAAAGAGGTCTATGTCTCTGAAGAGCAGGTTAAAAGGTATTTCGAGGAGCATCTCTCCGATTATAAAAATCCGGATTCTGAAGACATGCCGCAATTAAACGAGGAAATTAAAAAAGAGATAAATGATAAACTCTCGCTCCAGAGAAAAACCTCGCTCGCGGAAGAATTATCTTACAGGGTGCTGGACACCGTCATTGAAAAAAAAGATCTGGGAGAAGCCGGTCGATCGTTCTCGCTGGAGATAAAAGAGACAGGTTTTTTTAACATGCAGGAAGAGATCCCTGGCATTGGCTGGTCATACGAATTCACCAGAAGGTCCTTTGAGCTAAAACCAGGCGAGATCTCATCTATGCTTATAAAGACCGCCAACGGTTTCTACATTATACAATTAAAGGAGAAAAAACCTCCTTATATACCGGCATTCGAAGAAGCGGAGGATGGTGTAAAAAAATTATACGTCCAGAATAAATCTGTAGAACTTTGCGAAAAAGGGGCTAAAAAACTCTACAGAGCGATAAAGAATAAACTGAATAATGGACTATCTTTTGAAGATATTGCAAAAGAGATCGGCAAGGAATTAAAGACGACTGAGCTTCTGACTCGCGAGAGCTACATACCAGGACTTGGCCCTGCCGGGGATTTTGTAGAAAATGCCATCTCTCTGGAAAATAGCGAAATAGCCGGACCCGTACAAATGGCTGGGAGCTGGGTCATTTTAAAACTTGACGAGTATCAGGATATGAACGAGGATAAATTTATAGAAGAGAGGGATGATTTTAAAGAAAATCTTTTGACGCGCAAAAAACAGGAAAGATTTAATAACTACTTTGAAGCGTTGAAAAAAGAGGCAGATTTTATAAGCTATAACCTGGAATAACCGATCACTTGTGGTTTAAAAGACCTTTTAGTTCCTTCATAAACTGGTTTATATCCTTGAACTGGCGATACACAGAAGCGAACCTCACGTAGGCAACCTCATCCAGACCATACAAAAGTTCCATTAAAAGCTCTCCTACAGCGCTCGCCTCTACTTCCTTCTCAAATTTACTCTGAAGCGTGTGCTCTATCCTGTCCACCAGCTCCTCGAGCTGCTGCGTGCTTATTGGTCTTTTTTCACACGCCTTTTGAATCCCGGCCAGGATTTTTTTTCTGTCAAACGGCTCGCGTCTCCCGTCCTTTTTTATTACCATTAAAGACGTCTCTTCTATGTTTTCATACGTTGTAAAGCGCCTTTTGCACTTGAGGCACTCCCTGCGCCTTCGGATCGAACGACCTTCTTCAGAAGAACGCGAATCAATCACCTTGTCTTCCTTGTGACCGCAGAATGGACATTTCATAAAAACTCTCCTTTTTGTTCAAGGCTTTTTGTTCAAGGCTAAGCCTTGAACAACGCAGGATAAAGAGGAAACTTTTTTAGAAGTTCAGACGAGCGTTTTGCGCACCCATCCAATGCCAGAGAATCATTTTTCTTTGTCAATGCACGATCTATGATCTCTGCTATCTCCTTCATCTCCGGCTCTTTCATGCCTCTCGTAGTAACTGCAGGCGTGCCCAGTCTTATACCGCTTGTAACCGAAGGACCCTTTTTATCAAAAGGTATCAGGTTTTTATTAACCGTTATGTGGACTTTATCAAGAATCAATGCCGCTTCTTTTCCAGCAATGCCTTTTGGATTCAAATCCACCAGCGAAAGATGCGTGTCTGTACCGCCAGAGACTATCCTGAAACCAGAGTCCTCAAGAGACCTCGCCAGCGTCCTTGAATTTTTTACGATCTGGTTTTGATATTCCTTAAACTCCTTTCCCTGCGCCTGTTTAAATGCCACGGCCTTTGCGGCTATGATGTGCATTAAAGGCCCACCCTGGACACCTGGAAAGACCTCTGCGTCTATCTTTTTCGCAAATTCCCTGCGGCAGAGTATAAAGCCGCCCCTGGGACCGCGCAAGGTCTTGTGCGTGGTAGCGCTCACCACATCTGCATGAGACACGGGGTTTGGATGAAATCCCGCAGCCACAAGCCCTGCAAAATGCGCCATGTCCACAAAAAGATACGCGCCCACAGAATCTGCTATTTCCCTGAATTTCTTAAAATCTATTGCTCGCGGATATGCGCTCGCGCCAGCCACAATCATCTTTGGCTTGTGCTTCTTTGCGAGCGTTGCCACTTCATCATAATCTATCACTTCTGTCTTTTTATTCACGCCGTAGGATACAAAATTATATAACCTTCCTGAAAAATTATGCGCCAGGCCATGCGATAGATGCCCGCCACAGGCAAGGTCCATTGCAAGTACTGTATCACCTGGCTTAAGAAGTGCGAAGTACACAGCCATGTTTGCCTGCGTACCCGAGTGCGGTTGTACGTTTGCATGCCCTGCGCCAAAAAGCTCCTTTGCCCTTTTGACTGCCAGGCGCTCTGCATCATCAACATTCTCGCAGCCGCCATACCAGCGCTTTGCCGGATACCCTTCGGCATATTTGTTGGTCAACACAGACCCCTGCGCCTCCAGGACAGCCATGCTAGCAAAATTCTCGCTCGCTATAAGCTCGATGCTGTCCCGCTGCCGCTTTAATTCATTTTGTATAATCTCAAAAATCTCCGGGTCAACCTTCTTTAACGCGTTCATCTTTCCTCCATTTATTTATCAATCTTTTTTATCTGGTCCGCCCTTCTCTTGTGCCTTCCGCCAAGAGAACGACTGGAAAGCCAGACGCTTGCTATTTTTTTCGCTTTTTCAATCGATACAATATTCGCCGCAAGGACCAGGACATTGGCATCATTATGCTCTCTGCTGGAGCGCGCAATATCCACCCTGTCGCAGAGCGCGGCCCTGACCCCTCTCGCCTTATTGGCGACCATTGACATGCCAACGCCAGTCTTGCATATAAGGATGCCTCGCGAAAACTTTTTCTTCCCTACCGCCCTGGCCACCTCATATCCTATAATAGGATAATCGCAAGGCTCATCTGAATATGTTCCAAAATCTTTTACACTGTGGCCCTTCTTCTTTAAGAATTTCACCAGGATCTCTTTTAATTTAAAACCACCGTGATCCGTACCTATTACAATTTTCATCAGCTTTTCTCCTTTTTGAATAATTCCAAAAATATATTCTCCACCTGATTCTTTATAATGCCTTTGACATACCTGTACTCTTCGAGGGATTTTCCAATTGGATCAGGGATATCCTCGTCCTCTTTTAAAAGCCTTGTCTTTGAGGCGGCCTCGGGCAGCATACTCAAGACAATATTTTTGTGAAAACCCTCCATCGTAAAGATAAAATCTGATTTTCTTAATAATTCCGGTGTGATGACCTTGCCCTTGTGCGTTGAAACATCCACACCTTCTTCTTTCATGACCTCTATAGTATTTGTGGCAGCAGGGATGCCGCCAAAACCTCCTGTGCCAGCAGAGTCAAGCCGCACCTTTTCAGAAAGCCCTGCCTCTTTAATAAATTTCTCGAGCATGCCTTTTGCCATCACACTGCGGCAGCTATTTCCCGTGCACACAAAAAGCACATGATAATCAGCCAATAGATCCTCTTCGGGTATCGCGCCTTTTCTCAATATCTTGAATGGATGAGCCGTTACATCCAAAATAGTGGATTCTTTGCCTGCTTCTGTCGTACCGCCATCCAATACCATGTCAATCGCATCCTTCATCTCAGAGATAACCTCTTTGGCTGACGTCGGAGGACTTCCTCCAGATATATTAGCGCTCGGCGCGACTATAGGCATAGACGCCGCATTTATCAATGCCAATGCGATTTTATTGCTCGGCATGCGAATGCCTATTTTTTCTTTTTTCTTATTAAAAGCCACGATTGTCAAAGACCCTGGCCAGAATTTATGGATAATCCTTTTCCCCTTCTCAGATAAATCCACGCGCAGATCCTTAAGCGTTTCAAACCGCGCAATATGGATAGTGAAAGGTTTGCCCGCAGGCCTTTTTTTTACATCGCAGAGTCTTTTTATTGCCTTCGCGTCTGAAAGATTTGCGGCAATGCCATAGACTGTTTCTGTTGGAAACGCGACAAGCCCGCCTTTTTTCAAGACCTCGGCCGCGTCCTTTATCAAACCCTGGTCTGGAAAATTAGGATTTACTTTTACAATTTTCATCTTAAGGAGAGGATGCGGGAGGCGAGGATGGCTGCGTTCTTGGCGCCTGCCTTGCCTATTGCCATACACGCGACTGGAACACCCCCTGGCATCTGTACTGTTGACAAAAGCGAATCAAGCCCCTTCAATGCCTTTGTGTGCATGGGCACCCCTATAACAGGAAGTTCTGTATAAGCGCTCACTACGCCTGCCAGAGCAGCAGACATGCCTGCCCCGCATATCAAAACCTTTAAGCCGCGTTTCTTCGCGGATTTAGCGTACGCCCTGACCTTATCAGGCGTCCTGTGCGCTGAAAGAACATTTATCTCGTACCCGATCTTTTTCTCCTTCAATATCTTTTCTGTCTCTCTCATTGTCTCAGCGTCAGATTTACTACCCATTAAAATCCCGACTAAAACTTTTTTATTAGCCATTTTCCCTCCCCATTGCCCTGTAACCAATGTCATTCCTGTAATAAATGCCGTCGAATTTTATCCTGCCAGCTGCTTTATAAGCGACTTCTTTCGCAGATTTTATATCCATGCCAAGCCCTGTCACGCCTAAGACCCTGCCGCCGCTTGTAAAGACCTTTTCATTCTCTCTAACAGTGCCTGCGTGAAATACCACAGAGTCTTTCACTTTCCTGGCGTCTTCCAGCCCTTTAATCTCTTTATGTTTCTCATACGGCCCAGGGTAACCTTTTGACGCGCAGACTATACAAAGACACGGCCTTTTGTCCCATTCAAGCTTTATCTTATCCAGCGTCCCGTCTATACACGCCATTGCCACATCCACTAAATCTGACTTTAATCTCGGTAAAATCGCCTGCGTCTCAGGATCGCCGAATCTCGCGTTAAACTCTAAAACCATTGGCCCGTCTTTAGTAATCATGATACCGGCGTATAAGACGCCTTTATAAGATTTCCCCTCTTTTGCAAAACCATTGATTATAGGCCTGAACACCTTGTCTATAATCTCATCGAACAGCTCCCCTGAAACAACCGGCGCAGGAGAATACGCGCCCATGCCGCCTGTATTAGCGCCTTTGTCATTATCAAAAATTCTTTTATGGTCCTGCGATGATACAAGCGGCGTTATTGTTTTACCATCGCTAAAAACTAGTATTGACGCCTCTTCGCCTTCCAGGCAATCCTCGAGTATAAGCCTGTCTCCTGCTGAGCCAAAAATCCTTTTTACCAGTATATCGTCTATTGCTGCCTCGGCATCCTCAATGCTACTCGCCACTATCACGCCTTTACCAGCTGCCAGACCGTCTGCCTTTACTACAATCGGCGCGCCTTTTTCTTTTAGATATTCTTTTGCCTTTCCTGCATCGCTAAAAACCTTAAAATCTGCTGTAGGAACGCCAAGCCTCTTCATAGTCTCTTTTGCAAAAACCTTGCTTCCCTCGAGCATTGCCAGTTCTTTAACTGGCCCGAAAATCTTCAAACCCTCTCTTGTAAACTCATCCACTATGCCTTTAACAAGCGGCGCCTCAGGTCCTGCCATAGTGAGACCAATCCTCTCCTCTTTTGCAAATTTCAAAAGAGATACCACGTCATCCGCTTTTATATTCACGAGCTCTGCGATTTCTTTGATGCCGCCGTTGCCAGGCGCACAGAAAATCTTATCCACCTTTTTACTCTGCGCTATTTTCCAGGCTAAGGCATGTTCTCTCCCGCCAGAGCCGACTACCAAAACCTTCATATTATTACCTCGCCATTGCCTTTAATTATTTCTCCTATTGTCCATGATTTTAATCCAGATCTCTTTATTGTATCGTGCGCCTTTTTGACATCTTTTTTGTCCACCACTAAGACCATCCCGATCCCCATATTGAACGTGCGATACATCTTCGTATCGTCTATCTTCGCCCTTTTTTGAATTTCTTTAAAAATAGGCGGCGTATGCCATAATCCCTTGTATATCAATGCCGAGGTCTTGCTCGGCAAGACACGCGGTATATTGTCATAAAAACCACCACCTGTTATGTGCGCAATGGATTTTACCCTGATTTTTTTCAACAAACCCAGGATCGGCTTAACATAAATTATCGTAGGCGTCAAAACCGTTTTTCCTGTCTTTCCCTTTAATTCGCTTTGACTGAAAACCTTTCTTGCCAGACTAAAGCCATTTGAATGCAGCCCGCTTGACTGGATCCCAATGATCCTGTCGCCTGTCTTTACGGATCTGCCGTCAATAATCTTGCTCTTCTCAACTACGCCCACGCAAAAACCAGCCAGGTCATAATCCTCGTCCTTGTACATACCCGGCAGCTCTGCTGTCTCCCCGCCTATCAAGGCGCATCCAGCCTGCCTGCAGCCTTCCACTATGCCCTTTATGATATCCCTTGCCTTTACTCTATTCAGCCTGCCTGTGGCAAAATAATCCAGAAAGAAAATCGGCTCTGCGCCGCACACTACTATGTCATTCACGCACATGGCCACAAGGTCTATGCCGACAGTAGAATGATTCTTCTGCAGTTCCGCCACCATGAGTTTCGTGCCCACGCCGTCTGTGGAAGAGACAAGCAAAGGATTTTTATATTTTTTCGGTATACTCATAAGCGCGCTGAATCCGCCTATGCCGCCTACTATCTCTTTCCTCTTAGTGGAAGCGGCCATTTTCGAAATATCCTTAACAAACCTATTTGCCTTATCTATATCCACGCCTGCTTTTTTATAGTCGATCATATCTCCCCTCTCAGTTTAAATAATAAAGACCTGGGCTGTTGCAACTTTTTTAACTGCAACAATATCCAGGCCTTTTATGTCTTTTTTGACCACCGCGCCTTTATCCTTTTAAGATTTGATTCTTTTCAATACTTCCTGGTAGGCCTCTTCTATCTTTCCAAGGTCTCGTCTGAAGCGGTCCTTGTCCAGCTTTTCGTTGGTCTTTTTGTCCCAGAGCCTGCACGTGTCAGGCGATATCTCATCACCCAGAAGGATCTTGCCCTTGTGCCTTCCGAACTCCAGCTTAAAATCAACCAATTTCAGTCCGACTTTATTAAAAAAGTCTTTCAGTATCTCGTTCACGCTGAAAGAATAGTCTTTTATCTTCTTCATCTCCTTGTCAGTGGCCAGTCCCAGCATCTCTATGTGATAATCGTTTATCAAAGGATCGTGCAGTCCGTCGTTTTTATAGTGGTATTCGAGAACTGGCTTTTTTAAGACTATGCCTTCCTCTATGCCGAGAAGTTTTGATAATCCTCCGGCTGAAATGTTTCTAATGGTCACTTCTACCATAACTATATCTAACTTTTTTACGAGCATCTCGCGCTCGCTCAATTTTTTTACAAAATGCGTTGGTATGCCCTTTGACTCAAGGAGTCTGAAAAGCGCGCACGAGATCTCGTTATTCATAACGCCTTTTTGCTCTATAGTTCCTCTCTTTGTGGCATCAAACGCTGTGGCATCGTCTTTAAATTCCTGGATTACTAGATCGGGTTTGTCTGTATCAAAGAGAATCTTTGCCTTGCCTTCGTAGATTTTCTTACCTTTCTTCATATACCGACCTTTCTAAAGATCCTATCAACGTGTTTTGTGTAATAAGCGAGATCGAAAAATTTCTCGAGCTCCCTTGGTTTTACCACCTTCTTAAAATCCTTGTCCATCCAAAGCGCTGCCTTGAAATTTTCGTTTTGCTTCCAGACCTTCATAGCGCATCGCTGTATAATGTCGTATGCCTTGCGTCTCTCCACTCCTCTTTTCTCAAGCTCCACCAGGATCCTTGCTGAAAATATCAGGCCGCGCGTCTTTGAAAGATTATTCCTCATATTCTGAGGATAGACATGCATGTTTCTGATGATAAATATCATGTCGTTCAGCATGTAATCCAACAAAATCGTAGAGTCAGGTATGATTATCCTCTCAACTGACGAATGGCTGATATCGCGCTCGTGCCACAGCGCCACATTTTCCAATGCTGCCAGCGAGTTTGTCCTCAATACCCTCGCGAGCCCTGTAATGCGCTCGCACATAACAGGGTTTCTTTTGTGCGGCATTGCGCTTGAACCCTTTTGCCCCTTTGAAAAAGGCTCTTCGACTTCCCTTACCTCTGTCTTCTGAAGATTACGTATTTCTACTGCTATTTTTTCAAGTGTTGCACCCACTACAGCGATCTGCGACATATATTCTGCATGCCTGTCTCTTTGTAAAACCTGCGTCGAGATCTTTGCTGACTTCAGGCCTAACTTCTTACACACATAATTTTCAACATATGGTTCGACATTAGAATATGTGCCAACAGGCCCTGAGATCTTACCAACGCTTATAATATCCTGAGCTTTTTCTATCCTATCAATACACCTATTTATCTCATCGAAAAATAGCGCCAATTTCAGTCCAAATGTAGTTGGCTCAGCATGCACACCATGGCTCCTGCCAACCATTATTGTTTTCTTGTATTTTTTTGCCTTTTTGCGCAGTTCGGACTTTAACTTCTTGAGATCATCGAGCAGTATGCCAGCTGCCTCTTTCATCATCAGAGATAACGCAGTATCCAGCACATCACTTGAGGTAAGTCCTTGGTGCACAAACCTTGAAGCGCTCCCAACATGCTCAGCTATATTGTGTAGGAATGCAATTACATCGTGGCGGGTCTTTTGCTCTATCTTCTCTATTCGCTTTACGTTAAACCTTGCCTTGGACTTGATTTTCTGTAGTTCTTTCCTCGGCACCTTGCCCAGATCAGCCATTGCCTCACAAGCAAGGATCTCAACATCCAGCATCTTCTGAAACTTATTCTCCTCACTCCAGATAGAGCTCATCTTAGGAAGCGAATATCTCGGTATCATAGCAGGGTTAATATACCATATATAGATTATATGAGTCAACAGAAAATAACTATCCCTAGTAATCGGTGAGAAGCTGTGAAAAAATACCCAAAGAACGAATGATTGGTCAGCGGTGTCAAGAGTTTTTTTACAGGGTCGGTAAGCCAGAGTAAAATAAAGGACTGAATTTAAGCCGCAGGACAGGCAAGAAGAAGCGATAAAAAAA
>JAHIPS010000075.1 GCA_018902915.1 Candidatus Omnitrophota bacterium
GAGGACGTGGATATATTTTCGAAAAGAATGGTGGACACAGCCAGATTCATCCTCTCCAAATTCAAAAATAGTTTTTTTATAAACTTTGCGTTTGACGTAACAAAGGAATGCGACTGCATATCCACAAAGAACGAGGAAATCGTCACTAAAGACATAGGCATACTCGCATCTAAAGACATACTGGCGCTTGAAAAGGCAACCCTGGACCTCATAAATAAGGACAAGGACCTGCTACATTGTGATACAATGTTTGAATACGCCCACAAAAAGGGCCTCGGGAATTTAGACTATAAATTAACTGAAGTTTAGGCTCGCCCTCAACTTATGACAAAATTCGAGACCCTATTCGGGATAAAGGAATCGCAGGTAAAAAATACGTGCGTGCTCCTTCCTCTCCTGAAAAAGGAGATGTTAAAGAACCTGGGCGTAAAAGAATTTTCAAAAGGCAGACTATATAGCTCTGGCAATAGTAAATCTTTCACAGCAATACAAACAGGCATAGGCCCAGGGCTATCAGGAGATGCGGCATTGTATCTCGCTGAAACACAGTGCCAGAATATAATACTCTTTGGCTCGTGCGGCCTGGTAAAAGAGGAAAAAGATATAGGTGTAGGTAGCCTTGTGGTGCCTGAGGAATGCTATTCCCTGGAAAGTTTTACAGACATGCTTTTAGGAAACAAGGACTGCTGGCAGGTATTTTCCGGAGACAAGGCCCTTATGGAAAACTTCCTCAAGGCCAATAAAGACATAAAAAAGCTGACCTGCGCGACGCTTGGCTCTCTAAAACTGGAAGAGGGTTATATTGACAGGTTAAAAGAAAAAAACATAAAGATAGTCGAGATGGAATGTAGCGCGCTTTTTTCTGCCTCAAAACATACCGGCAAAAAGGCAATGGCTCTATTTTATGTAACAGATATTATCCATAAAAAACCTTTTTACAAAGACCTGGCCAATGACGATAAAATGAAACTCTCCTCCTCGATCAGATCTGCCGCGGATATCTTATGCGATTTTATAGAAAAGAATCTGAGCGCTTAGAAAAAATAGAATCCTTCGTCAGATCAAGCCTCCCTTCTCTCGGCGTAAACAAAAAACAGGAAATAACCCGGCTCCTCTACGAGATATCAAAAAGAGAAAATACCCCTCCAGAAAAAATCATTGAGGATGTACATATAAAGAGCTTTGACGCCGTAAAAGAGGCGCTTCTAAAAAGGAGGTTTCCATACGCCTACATCAATGATGAAGCATTAAAACTATATCTACCAAAACTAAAACTGGACAAAAACTCCGCCCTAAACTTAAAAAAAACTAAATTCTACCCAGGGAATATATTCGTAGAAAAATCTGCCAGGCACTCAAGCCTTGCGCAAAGATTCAAAGGATCGTTTCCAAAAGCCAGATTCTCTGAAATAGCCTCGCTTAAAGATTATCTAAAGACACGCAGAAACTTCACTATAGAAACTTACAATAAAAGACGCGATACCGTCTTTATTACCCTTGAAAACTATGATTTCTTCAAAAAATGCCCGTGCACTAAAAAGGCTGTCGGGTGCGGCTACCATATCTTTAATCTGAGCTTTGGGTGCCTATTTGAATGCACGTATTGTTATCTCCAGGAATACACGAATAGCCCTGGCCTGATATTCCCGGCAAATATCGACAAGTTTTTCCAGGTATTTTCATCTTATAAAAAACCCCGCATGCGTATAGGGACAGGAGAATTTTCAGATTCACTTATGCTCGACCACATCACACAATACTCCCTGCCTATAATAGACTTTTTTAAAAAACACCCTGATGTGAGATTTGAATTTAAAACAAAAAGCGTAAATATAGACAATCTCTTGAAGACAGACCACGCTGGAAACATTGTAGTGGCCTGGTCTTTCAACCCGCAAAGGACAATAGATGAAAATGAATTCTTCACGCCTGGTTTAAATGAACGCATAAGATCCGCAAAAAAATGCGTTGAAGCAGGATATAAGATCTCAGCCCATTTCGATCCTGTCGTATATTTTAATGGCTGGGAAAAAGAATACAGAAAGGTAATAGATTCGCTCTTCAGCGCAATAAAACCAAAGGACATCGCATGGATAAGCATTGGGACGCTAAGGTTCAACCCAAGGGTAAAGCAGGTGATCGAGACACGTTTTCCGGGAAATAAAATCCTAGACGAGGAATTGATTCTAGGCTACGACAATAAGCTAAGATACCCGTATAAAATAAGACACCACATCTATAAATCCATGCTGGAAAAGCTCTTCAAGCATTCTAAAAAACTCTCCATATACCTCTGCATGGAGGATGTATCCATGTGGCGCAACCTCCCTAAGTTGACAAATCCGACACGTTCATTTTGTCAACTTAAGTGATTATTTTTGCTTTGCCTTTGGTTTTGGGTCGTGATAACATAATAGGAACAAGTCGCAGGAGGAAGAGACATGGACATTTTTGAGGCTATTAAACAGCGAAAAAGCGTAAGGGAATATTCCGATAAAAAGGTCCCAAAAGAAATCTTTGAGGAAATAATTGACGCGGGCCGTGTCGCGGCAACAGCCAGAAACGTACAGCCGTGGGAATTTATCGTTACATCTGATAAAGAAGTGCTTGATAAAATCTGCGGCCTCTGCCCGAATGGCCCATTTATAAAAGATGCCCCCCATCTAATAGCAGTATTCTCAAAGGATACAAAATACTACCTTGAGGATTGCTCTGCTGCAACGCAGAATATGCTATTGGCAATAGAGGCGCTGGGACTCGGTGGATGTTGGGTAGCAGGAGACAAAAAAGATTATGTTGAAGATATTAGAAAGATATTCAAGGTGCCTGAGGGTTATAAACTCGTAAGTATGATATCAGTTGGTTATCCAAAAAATAAGCAAGGCCCGAAAGCAAAAAAAGACCTAAAAGAGATCCTGCACTGGCAAACATGGTAGCCAAGTTGACAAATCTGACATTGTCAAAATTGTCAACTTGGGGCTGGGGGTTGGATATGAGTAAGGAGACGCTGTGGAAATTCCTGGATGATAATGGCACATTTGTGGCAAAGGACCCGCACAAGGTAAGACGGTTATGTTTTCCGCTTGCCAATGAAAAGGGGCTCCTCTCCTCTATTACCCCCACCCTGCACGGTGACATCAAGCTCAATCAGGACTGCTTCTTAACGCCTCCAGTCACTACTGAGGACCTGCGCGACTCAAGATATAATCGTAATTTCTGGGTCTATATTAAAGGAATTGGCGCGTGGTCTGCTGCGTCAGGCGAGGTAGATGAATCTTTGGTAGAAGCGGGCATGTTGTGGCACAAGACAATCCGCCTCAATAAAAAAATAGGCCTCAAGGCAGAATTCACAAACTTTATTCCTGTAAATAACGATGCGGTCGAGATAATGTCAGTTGAACTGACCAATGTATCTAAGAAAGAACTCCACGTTACTCCGACTGCTGCTATTCCTATATATGGCCGATCCGCGGATAGGCTGCGTGACCACAGGTATTGCAGCGCCTTGTTGAACAGGATAAAAACAAATACAAACGGCGTAGTAGTGACCCCTACTATGGTCTTTAATGAGCTCGGGCACAAGATAAACGCTACCTCGTATTTTGTATTAGGGTGCGAAGGGTCTGGAACCTCACCGCTTGGCTCCTTTTCCACTGTTCTTGAATTCTCAGGGGAACAGGGTAATCTTGACAAACCAGAAGCTGTAATAAAAAACATCTCGCCTAAAAGAAAGTCAATAGTCTCAAGGCAGGGAAAAGAGGCAATAGGCGCTTTGAGATTCAGGTCTCTAACGCTCAAGCCTGGAAAATCAAAAAAATACATAATCCTGATGGGTATTACTCAAGAAAAGCCCCCTGAAACTATATTCAGAAAATTCAATTCACGTAAAAAAATAGACACTGCCTTATCAGCGAATAAGGAATTCTGGAATAAAAAATCAAACTCTATCTATCTTACTACCGGAAACAAGGATTTTGACAGGTGGTTTAAGTGGGTAGCGCTTCAGCCGACTCTTCGAAAGATCTTTGGAAATTCATTCCTGCCTGACTTTGACTATGGCCGTGGCGGCAGGGGCTGGCGCGATCTGTGGCAGGACTGCCTTACGCTACTAATGACAAATCCTTCGGAGGCGCGAGGTATGCTCATAAATAACTTTGCCGGAGTCCGCACTGATGGTTCCAATGCCACAATAATCGGGAAAAAACAGGGCGAATTCATGCCTGACAGAAATGACATTCCGCGCGTCTGGATGGATCATGGGATGTGGCCGTTTATAACACTCGATCTATATATAAACCAGACAGGCGACAGGGGTATACTTTATAAAAAGGCGCCCTATTTTGAGAGCAGGAAAAATGGTACTGTGCTCGATCATATATTACGCCAGCACAAACGCCCATTTACAAAATTCGGAAAACACGGAAATTTTAGATTAGAAGGAGCTGACTGGAACGACGGACTTGATATGGCGGCTGAAAAAGGTGAAAGCGTTGCGTTTACCGCTGCATACGCAGGAAATCTATATAACCTTGCAGAATTCCCTCTCCCCAAAGGGGAGAGGGTCAGGGTGAGGGGAAAAGCTGACCGCCTTATCAAACATATCCGCAAAAAAGAATGGGTAAAGACAAAAGCCGGCTATAGTTTTTTTAATGGCTATTACGACAATAAAGGCCGCCGTGTTGAAGGTGACCATAAAAATGGTGTTCGCATGACCCTGACCGGCCAGGTATTCCCTATTATGAGCGGCGTTGCGACTGATAAGCAGGTAAAACAAATCTGGCGCAGCGCGAAAAAATATCTGCGGGATAAAAGATCAGGCGGGTTTAGACTCAATACTGACTTTGGAGAAATCTATCCTGATCTCGGCAGGGCCTTTGGGTTTGCGTATGGCGAAAAGGAAAATGGCGCGTTCTTCAGCCACATGAATATAATGTTTGCGTACGCGCTTTATAAAAGAGGGTTTGTCAAAGAAGGGTTTGAGGTTTTAAACTCCATCTATAAAATGTGCATGCATCAGGAATCCAGCAAGATCTACCCCGGCCTTCCTGAATATTTTAACTCTGACGGAAGAGGCATGTATCACTATCTCACTGGCTCAGCAAGCTGGTTTGTTTTGACAATGCTGACACAGGTCTTTGGTATACGCGGTGAAATGGGAAATCTCGTTATTGACCCCAAGCTCGTTAAAGAGCAATTCAAAAAATCCAAAGATATCTCAGTAAATACGTATTTTGCAGGAAGAAAGATCACAGTAAACTACCTGAATCCTAAAAAACTGGATCATGGTAAATATAGAATCGGCAGGGTTACTATTAATGGAAATGAAATAAAAGACATGCCTGTAAAACTGGAACTATTCCTGAAACTTACCTCTAAATCCTCTAATATTATTAATGTCTCTCTTTATTAAACCGTCGTATCTTATCTAACGGCCTTCTGATCCTTTCCTTTGGTTCGTCTTTTTCAGGATAGCCCATGCTGATTATTATATCTATCTTTTTTCTCTCAGGTATATTTAAAATCTTTTTAACCTTTTTCTCATTAAACCACCCGAGCCAGCAGGTGCCTACTCCCTCATCCTCTGCCTGAAGCACCAGGTGTTCGCACGCAATAGCCACGTCGACAAGCGCAAAGTGTATACCCCTGAAAAAACCTGCC
>JAHIPS010000076.1 GCA_018902915.1 Candidatus Omnitrophota bacterium
TCGTATCCTATATCATCCCTTCCTTCGATCGCGGGGCTCCAGTTGCCAACCACCCAGTCCTCGTCTCCGATTGCGATAAAGGTCTTTATGCGCGGGTCCGGACCGAGGCCTTTTATGCTTTTCAAAAAAATGCTTTCTGGCATAAGCTCTTTTCGCAGGATCTCGGATTCCATTCTGCCTCCGGGGATCCAGACCTTTTCTTCTAAAAATTCCAGGGCGTATTCATAGGCGACCATGCTCTGCGTAAATACTGAGGGAAGGATCTGCGCGGCTTGTTTGATGTTGGCGATCAGGCTTGTGGAGCCGTTGTTGGGAGGCGCGAGTTCGATGACAGTGCCTATGTTGTTTCCGTAAGGCACCGCCCCCTGCGAGCGAGAATACGAAGTCACTGCAAGTCCGCCAGTGGAATGAGTAACAACATCCACCTTTTTGTAATCGCGGCCAGGTAGGTTTTTATTCAGGAAATCAAGCCCCTGTATAATAGAAGTGCCGACGTCGTCTCCGAGATCCCGCACGCCATAACCCCACGAATCTCCAACACAGGGCGCGTCCAGTTTGTGATCGCCGTCAGTATCAACAGGGTTGCCGCGCATATCCACGACTATCACGTCATAGCCGTTTTCTCTAAACTTGGTTACGTAGCTATCCTCTCCTTCTTGCCAGACCGAGCCATTCGAATTAAATCCGTGCACCAATAATACCGGCTTTTCCCTGACTTCGCCTGTGGCGCTTTCATACACGTATACATTTATCTTTGCGCCCTTTGTGCTCTGCAGCGTTTCAAATTTCTCTGCGCCTGACTGCGCCCACACGCTGGCCGCAGAAAACAATAGAGAAAAAGACACCGTAAAGATCATGAATCTTTTCATGACGCAGGGGATTTACCCCCTCACCCTTTCCCTCTCCCCTAAGGGGAGAGGCGACATTACTATTGGATTAATTTTTTAAGGTTGGATTTTCCGTAGTCCTGGATCCAGAGAATGCCGTCCTTAAGGATTATCCTCTTTTTATTCTTGCCGGATTGGTCAGATATTATTGCTCTATTTATTGGATCGAATGGTCTTCTTGCGGAGATTTTATCTGTATCCTTTTTAATGCTTTTATCGCTTCCGTCTGGTTTCGTTGTCCAGTATCTTAAGGCCAGGCTGTTTATCCCGTGGGCATGATGCCTGGTTATTTCTTCACAGAAAACAATCCTGCCGTCCGTGGTCCAGGATGGCGAATGAACGTCTATCTTAAAAAAGTTCCTCCATTTGCGTTTTCTGAAAAATCTTGCGATCTTGTTTGTGGGCGAGCGGTCTTTGTGGGTGATTTTTCGCAGATTTTTGCCGTCTATATCCACTACCCAGATGTCTGTATTTCCTGTGGGAGTTGTCGCGCTAAAGGCCACCTTGTTCTCATCCGGCGAAAGTTCAAAATCCACAACCTTTGCTGTGCCTGGTGAATCCCTGCCCTGTGTACAGCCGCCAATGAGCATGCAAAGAATAACAAACCAAATCTTTGTCCTTAGCATATAGCGCCAAACCTTCGGCTACCTTTTGCCTTTTTTGTATCTCTTATGTAATGCGCTGACCAATGTGGAATAGATATCGATATTGGCAGGGTCGCTTTCGCTTACAATATTAATCAATCTCTTCCTTTTGTAATCATAAGACCCTGCCTTCCTATCATCCACTAGGAGTTCGTAAACGTCTACCCCGAGGACTTCCGCAATCTTGCAGATTATAATTAAGGTGGGGAGTTTATTGGCGCTTTCTATCCGACTTATATAAGTCGCATGGACATTTACTTCCTCTGCCAGGCGTTCCTGTGTCCATCCTCTGGAATTCCGAAGTGTCCTGATTTTATTAGCTAATATGTTTTTAATGTCTTTTAGGCTCATAAATACTTCCTTCCATTATATGATTGGTTGATTATGGCGTGAAGAGACTGGTAGTCATATTATCCTGACTGTCAGTCATATTTTTCGATTATTGTGCTAAAAAGAAACTTTGGAAGGGAATGCTTGACATTTTAGTCCAGGACTAAAATGTCAAGCATTTATGAGGTATGAGTGGACGGATTGACGGCTAATATTCAGCTTTTTTGCTATCTCTGAAACCTTAAACCCTCTTGATCTTAATTGCTCTATTAGAAATCTTCTTGATTGTCTTTCCTGCGCTCCTATTTTAACCCTGGTTTTCGCCTTTAGTTCCTCTATCTCAGCATACATGTCTTCATCGCCTAATAAGCAGTGTTCCCTGATGTATTCCAGGGCATCAGGATGCTCCAACGCATCTTTTAGCTGATTAACGTCAATCCGCTCTAACAGTCCTCCGTACTTCAGGCGGCCCCTGGAAATGTCATTGTCTAACATTGTAAGAATAAATCTATAATCTACAAAGGTATCCTTCTCTACATTATTTAAAAATAACGCACATGAAGACCACCTGTAGTCCGCAGGATTATTCACCAAATGCGCCTTCACAGGGTTAGCGTGTATATATAACGATGCTGCAAGCAGATAATTTTCGTCAAAGCACAAGGCAGACCTATATGGACCGCAGAAAACATGGCCTTTTCTCTCGTATTTTTTATTGAAATAGATTGCATAGGCCTGGAACAGTTTTCCCATTGCCTTGGCTAAATTTGACCCA
>JAHIPS010000077.1 GCA_018902915.1 Candidatus Omnitrophota bacterium
AAAAAAAGGGGGGGGGACATGAAGAAAGGTTTTACATTGATCGAGCTTTTAATAGTCATAACTGTAATCTCTATTTTGATCGGTATCGCTCTTCCGCGTTTTAAAGGTATGCAGGATGAGGGAAACATTGCCAAGGCAAAGGCTGAGTTAAGGACGCTTCAGACAGCTGTAGAGAGTTATTATATCCACAACAGCAATACGTATCCTTCAGCTCTTTCATCACTCACGAGCGCTACTCCTAATATTATAGGCTCTACTCTTCCTACTGACCCATTCAACGGCACGAATAATTACGGAGTCGCAACTGATGGCGCTAGCCCTGTTAAATATTATGTTCTCTATTCAGTAGGGCCAGGTGCTAATGGAAGCGCAGCAGTAAGCACTGCTGGCGTAGTGACTGAGACCAATGGCTCAAGCTGTATCTATGTTTCGAATGCAGGTCAGGATACAACGCCCTAGCGAAGTAGAAAGTAGAGGGATGCTGGAAAAGTGCGGATTTTCATTATTGGAAGTTCTTATTACGATTATCATCCTCACAGTTGGTGTTATTGCTATAACTAACGCTTTTAGTTCAGGACTTCTTTCCTCTGCTGATATCGAGAACGTGGACCTGGCTTTAAATATAGCACAGGCAAAGATGGAAGAGATAAAGGACGCTGGTTATGCCAGTTTAGCTGACAGCGGTCCTACATCTGATCCTAATTTTCCAAATTTTAATGTTAGCGTTAATGTGGCTGAGGGCAATAACCCTATGCAGGTAGATGTGGCTGTTGATTGGAATGTTAAAGGCGGGCAAACAGGCATTACCTTAATGACACTGATAGCGGATTATGCTACTCAGTAAGAAGATGAATAAAGGACTGACATTAACCGAGCTTATGATTACAGTTGTAATCTTTGTTATATTGACAGCTGTTGTAGCGTATATTCTTCGCGCAGTATTATTAAACTGGTCCAGTCAGGAAACAAGAACAGGCATTGACATAAGCCTTGATAGAGGCATAGAGGAGATAACGAGGGATTTAAGAGAGGCAAGGGCAGCACAGTCTTCAGGCGATGAAATAAGATTTACCCAGAATCTAAGCGCTTATGATATCTATTATCTTTATAATAGCAGCGACTCTTATCCGCCTGCTTTTAATCAAACTACCTATCAGTTGCGAAAGGCAGCAGTTACTGGCGGTATGAGCGGCACATTTACCTATGGCTCAGGTCAGATTATTATAAATGATGTCCTTGCCCCGCCTACATCGGATTTATCCTTAAGCAGCAATCTGATAACACTCGATTTAAGTGTTAAACGTGGCGATGAAACAATAAGGTCAAGGACGCAGGTAAGGCCGAGGAACCTGTGAATAAGCTTTCAGCTTTCAGCTATCAGCTATCAGCTAAACGCGGCGCAGTATTAATCATGACGTTTATAGTCATGGCCGCACTTACCGCAATTACTATTGCCTTTTTATATATGACATCTATCCAGACCAAGGGCTCGGGATATGACATAGATAGTTCCAAGGCATTATGGCTTGCCGAGGCAGGCCTGCAGGAGGCTTTCTATACGCTCCAAAACGATACCAGTTATCAAGAAAGCCCTACGACGATATCCGGGACATTAGCGGGCAGTAGCGGCACATACTCTGTGAGCTGTGTAAAGGATGCCAGCGTTTATGCCTTCACTTCAATCGGAACAGTAGGCGTTATGAATAGAAAAATTACGCATAGTATGGCTTTTACATCTTCTGCTTTAGTCCGCGCCATACACGCCGACGGCAGCACCCTTGATTTTCAGAACTCTACGGGAGTGATAAATGGTAATGTGAGCTGTAATGTGCAGATAAAAAATTATTCCGGCATGATCATCAACGGCGTCATAACCGAGGGTTTCCCGATGATCAGGCCCACTTTAGATTTTGATTACTATAAGAATCTCGCTATCGCTGCCGGCCAGTATGTTAGCGGTTCCAAGACCTTTACAAACACAGCCTATAGCGGATTATGGTATGTGGGTGGGTCGGTTATCATAGAAAGCGGCGCTATAATCAACGGTTCGGTTATTGGAGATAGCGGCATCAGTTTCGCTAAGGCCGCCACTAATGTGCAGATAAACCCCAGCCCTCTAACAAATTATCCTGCTCTCGCCGCCAAACAGAATATTTCCACCAGTGCTTCAGGTACAGGAGGCGGTAAGATAGGCTTGAAGAACAGTACGATAAACGGTTTGGTCTTAGCCCAGGCCAATATAACCTTTGACTGGATAGTAGACAGCACTGTAAACGGGACTATCTTAGCCGGAAATAATATAACGATGTCAAATGGTACAGGCATTACTCTTAACTATGACAGCGATATATTTGCACCGATAACACAGGGCTTTACCTATTCTCCGGGCGGCACTTCTTCGATTGTTTCACAAAAGGACTGGAATGAGATCGTTCCAGCTATTTAAAAAGTGTACAGTGAACAGTGAAAAAGTACTGTAAACTGTACACTGTAAACAGTAAACTAAAGGCTATGTTTAAAAAAGATTACATGGTGGGATTGGATATAGGATCATCGTCTATAAAATTGGCCCAGTTTCTTAAAGCCCCGGAGGGCCTGCGCCTGGTGAGGGCTGATTTGAAAGAGATCGGTTATACGAATGACGAGGCCGTGCGCGAAAAAGAGTTACAGGCGCTCCTGAAAAAGATAGTCAGTAAGATCGATGTAAAAAATTCGCATTTTATAGTTACCGTCGATTGCGCCAGGACCGCGATAAAAAAGGTAGCGGCTCCGTATATGCCAAAAGGCGAACTCCGCGACGCCATAAGACTGGCGGCAAAGAATTATTTTCCGTTTTCAATAGACGAGGCATTAATAGATTTCCAGATCATGGGCGAGGTGATTGATAAAGGGGTAAAAAAATATCAGGTCATGGTCGCGACATCGCCAAAAAAAACCGTCAATAAATATTTATCATTACTGGCTGGTATAGGCGTAAAGCCGGCCGCGTTTATCGCCATTCCTTATGCGATACAGAGATTGGCGCAGGTTCTTTATTCTCAGGAAAAAGGGGCGATGTGTTTTCTCGACATAGGGATGTATCATACGGAATTGGTTATATTTAAAGGAAGGGATCTCGTTTTTTCCCGCAAGATACCTACGGCGGGGAATGATGTCACTAAAGAGATGACCGGGGTCCTGGTCTCTGACAGGGGCAGGACAGGGCTTTCATTGGAAGAGGCGGAGAGGATCAAGCGCGAGGTCGGGATACCTGGCGAGGGTAAATCTGAAATGATAGAGGATAGGATCTCAGTGGCCCAGATCTTATCCATGATCCGCTCGCCGCTGGAGCAGCTGGTGAGCGAGATAGACAGGTGTTTTGATTATTATAGAGAGGAGTCAGACGGCGGGAAGATAGAGTCATTGGTTTTGCTGGGCGGCGGGTCGTCGCTCAAGGGGCTTAAGGATTTTCTTTCAAATGAATTGGGGATAGAGGTGAGGATTGAAAATCCTTTGGGAGGCCTCAATATCCAGTCTGGCGCAATAGATGGATCATTTTCTGCCACGCACCGCTTGAGCGTAGCCATAGGCGCGGGTTTAAGCAACGCGGCAGGTATGAACCTGCTCCCCCCGGAAATCAAGGAAGAGACAAAGAGGACCTTTAAGCGCGCGACTGTCCAGGCCGTGGCTGTCGGGGTCATCCTTACGCTGGCGCTTTTTTATGTCGGCATGAGGATCCAGTACGCGAGTTTTCAAAAAAGGACTGCTGCCGCGGGCATGGAGCTTTCGAGTCTGGAACCGCAGATGCAGCAGGTGGAGGCGCAGAATCTGGCAAACAGGATATTGCAGGATGAGCCGTATTGGGAAGACGTATTTAAGGAGTTGAGTAATATCGCGCCCGGCAATATACACCTTAAGGGATTTTCTATGAAGGACGGTGTCATTAAGATGCGGGGCGTAGCGGCATCCAGCGCGCCGGAAGAGATATTGTCGAATCTTATACTTGGACTGGAAAAAGGCATATTTAATAATGTAAGATTGATCGGCACGAAAGAGATCAGGGGCAAGGTCGGCAATGAATTTGAGCTGGAATGCGGGTTTGATTAGAGGGCTGACGATGGAATTGACAAAAGAAAGATTGACGGTAGTTATAGCGGGCGCGATAGCGGTTGTCCTCGTCGGAGTCTACGCCTTTTTATACAGGCCCGCCATCAATAAATGCAGGCAGGCAGGCCGCGAGTGCAGGGCTGTGGATGCAGAGGTGCTACAGGCGCGTGAGGCGATCTCGCTTTTAGGCCAGGTCGTTACAAAAAGGGCGCTTATATCCGAAAGAGATATATCTACGGCAATAGATGAATTGACCAAAGAAGGCAGGTCAAACGGTGTGAATTTCACCTCTATAAGGCCGAGCAAGATCAAGGACTCAGGGGATCCTGGTTACAAGATCCTGCCCATAGACATGGAGCTGGAATCAAGTTATAAGGAACTGGCTGTGTTCCTGGGTTCGCTGGAGGCGCTGGAAAAAAGTTTGGTTACAGTGGAAGATATCAGCGTAGAATCTGACAGGGAAATAAGCGCAAAACTGGATACCAGATTGACGGTAAACATGTATCTTTCAGGCAGGTAGAGCGATGCAGAATAAAAAATTACTGGTATTGATTGTTTTAGGCGTAGCAGCTGTTTTTAGTTTGATCTATGGGATAGTTACTCCTTCCAAGGCAAGGCGCGAGCTTTCTCAGGGTCAAGGCCGCGCGCATGTTAAAGGCGAGGCTGGAGTCGTCGCTGCGGAAAAGAGCGCCCCTGCTGCCAGCGTCGCTGCCACAGGAGGGCCGCGAAGAACCAGTTTTACTGACTGGGGCCGCGACCCGTTTTCGTCTGGCCAGACAACTTCCGCGCCGTCAACTGTATCTGACATGGTCTTGACAGGCATACTCTGGGATGACAGCTCTCCCCTTGCCATGATAAACGATAACCCAATAGCAGTGGGCGATAAGATCAGCGGCTATACCGTGGTAGAGATACGAAAAGACAGGGTAATCATAACCAACGGCACAGAAGACTCCGAACTCCGCCTCCCCACCTACTAAAATAACATTTTAAATTTAACATTTAGCAATTAGCATTTTAAATTTGCAATGCTAAATGCTAATTTTGCAATGTTAATTCTTTTAAATTTGCAATGCTAAATGCTAATTTTTGCAATGTTAATTCTATTGACTTATAGGAGCTATATATGATAATATATGGCGGTTATGGCGAAGAAACAGCCGCGCCACATTTTTATTTATGTGCTCTTCAGGGTAGCGAGCTTTTTTATATTTATTTTGCCTCTCAAGGTAGGGCTTAAGGTCGGGCAGGGTCTGGGGCGCCTGGCTTTTTATAGCCTTAAAAAAGCGAGAAGTTCAGCATTAAATAATCTTGATATTGCATTCGGAAATACCAAATCCACAAAAGAAAAAAGTTTAATAGCGCGAGAGGTCTTTGAAAATCTGGGTAAGAATCTTGTCGAAGTCGTTTCGCTCGCCAAGTTTAACAAAAACAATATAGACAGGTATATAGGATGCAGAGGTTTTGAATCGATCGAGCGTTTGCTCAAACAGGGAAAGGGCGGCATAGTGCTGTCAGGGCATTTTGGAAACTGGGAGCTCATGGCGCATTACTTCGGCATCAAGGGCTACAAGGTGAATGTGATTGCGCGGCGCATGAGGATGGATCAGTTTGAAAATATTCTGGCAAGGGTGAGAAGGCGGCACGGGGTCAATGTCATACACAGGGATGCGTCGACAAAAGAGGTGCTGACGATCATCAAGAGAAATGAATTTATAGGCATGATGCCTGACCAGGATATGGACAGCGTCTCAGGCGTGTTCGTGGATTTTTTCGGCCGCAAGGCATACACGCCTAACGGCCCGGCGGTCTTGAATTTTTTGACAAAACTGCCGATAATCCCGTGTTTTATGGCGAGAAAAGGATTTGGCCACGAGGTCATGGTGGATGAGCCGATCGAACTCAGCGTTACAGGCGACAGGGCAGAAGATATTCTGGAAAATACCCAGAGATACACAAAGGTCATAGAGGATTACGTGCGGAGATTTCCTTCGCAATGGGTCTGGCTTCACGACAGGTGGAAGACCAAACAATGATAATTATATTTTTAATATTGATTTTGGCTGTGCCTCCTTTTTGTTTTGCGCAGG
Organism: Candidatus Omnitrophota bacterium; assembly: GCA_018902915.1. Lineage (GTDB taxonomy): Bacteria > Omnitrophota > Gorgyraeia > Gorgyraeales > Gorgyraeaceae > JAHIPS01. The sequence continues at coordinate 6,177 of JAHIPS010000077.1, forward strand.
AAAGGGAAGAGTCTCTTGACGGGTTTTCGCTTGTGCAATATGAGGATGAGGGCGCGAAAAAGTGGGAGCTGAGCGGCAGGTCAGCAGAGGTGGAAGAGGGCAAGGTAAAGATAGACGAGGTTTCGGCGCTGACATACGGAGAGGACGCCACGCTTAAACTGAAGGCAAGGGAAGGGACATTTGACAGGGAAGAGGATCTGGTCCATCTCGAAAAGGATGTGGTGGCAAAGACCACGGATGGCACGATGTTATCCACGGATTCCCTGGACTGGGATGCCAAGACCAAGAATGTATCTACTGATGTGGATGTAACTATAAAAAGGCCTGGTCTCGAGCTCGATGGCACAGGCGCGAACGTGGACCTGGATGAAAAGACTGCTGAGCTAAAACATGACGTGACAGCGAATATAACATCAGCGGCGCCTGACTATTTACGAACAGCGCCTGTCCGCCGAAGCCTTGGCGAAGGCGGAAACAACGAACAACGGACAACGATTACATGCGATGGCCCGCTTGAACTAAATTACAAAAAGAATCGCGCCACATTTCGCAACAATGTAAAGGTCGTGGACAGGGAAGGCACGATATACGCGGACCGCATAGATGTTCTGTTCAGTCCTGAGGGCCGCAAGATAAAATGCGTGGCTGCCAAGGGAAACGTAAGGATAGTAAACGGCGAGAACATTACATATAGCGACAAGGCGATTTACCTGGTTGATCAGGGACGCGTGATATTGCCCAGGCGGCCAAAATTGGTGATACAGAGCGAATCGCAGTAAATGTCATTGCGAGGCTGCGAAGCAGCCGAAGCAATCTCTATCTTTTAGATTGCTTCGCTTCGCTCGCAATGACAGTGAGGGTTATAAATATGACCAGTAGCGAACATTTATTAGAGATAAGAAACCTCACTAAATCCTACGACGGTAAAAGAGTCGTTAACGGCGTGGATATAGAGATAAAAAGAGGCGAGGTCGTGGGACTGTTAGGTCCTAATGGCGCTGGAAAGACCACTACATTTTACATGGTAGTGGGCATGCTAAAGCCGGACGACGGCGCCATAATATTTGACAACAAAAACATTACGAAGCTCGCGATGTTTAAGCGCGCGCGTAACGGCATAGGCTATCTCTCACAGGAGCCGTCTATATTTAGAAAATTATCAGTTGAAGAAAATATAATGGCGATACTGGAGACGCTGGATCTTCCGCGCACAGTGCGCAGGAGGAGACTGAAGGAGCTTTTAGAGGAGCTGCACATCGCGCACCTGGCAAAGAAAAAGGCGTATATGCTTTCAGGAGGCGAACGGCGGAGGCTCGAGATAACGCGGGCACTTGTTACAAACCCCTTGTTTATACTTCTGGACGAGCCGTTCAGCGGTATAGACCCGATCGCAGTGGCTGACGCGCAGGAGATCATTTCTGAATTGAAGAGTAAAGGACTGGGTATACTTCTTACAGATCACAATGTGCGGGAAACACTTGAAATAACAGACCGTTCGTATATAATGGCAGAGGGGCGCATCCTTATATCAGGGACTGCGGACGAACTCATAAAGGATCCAAGGGCGCGCGAGATATATCTGGGCGAGAAATTTAAACTATGAAATCAAACATAAAGAAACATAAGAATTGCAAAAGGATAGTGGATGTCAAGCTTCCAGCTGACAAGGTAAAGGGCGAGTTTGACAAGGTCTACGAAGGCATAAAAAAGGTTGCCAGTGTGCCAGGCTACAGGGTCGGCAAGGCGCCGCGGGATCTGCTGGAGAGGCATTACGCAAAGGCCGCGAGGGAAGAGGTCATGAAAAAGCTCGTCCCTGATACTTACAGGGAGATCCTGGAAGAGCACAAGCTGGACCCTATAGGTTACCCTGACATAAGCGATGTGAAGCTGGATGTGGACGGCGGATTTTCCTACACGGCGAGCATCGAGACAAGGCCGGAATTTTCATTAAAGAATTACAAGGGCCTGAGATTGAAAAAGAAAAAAATAGAGATAAAGGAAGAGGATGTTGAGAAAAATCTCGAAGCCCTTAGAGAGGCGCACGCCCAGCAGGTGCCGAAAAAGGATAGCGAAGAAAAGGAAAAGGTCGTACCGAAATTAGACGACACGTTTGCAAAGGACCTGGGGCTGGAGAATCTGGAAAAATTAAAGGAAGCGATACGCCAGAGTCTGAGAGAGAGGCTGGAGCAGGACGTCCAGGCGGATTTAGACGCGCAGGTCATTAACCAGCTCGTGGATAGCATGAATTTCGAGGTGCCGGAGTCATTGGTTAACGCTGAAAAAGAGAGACTGGTGAAGGACGCCTCCAGCCGAATCGCGTACATGCAGGCGATCCAGAATAAACATAATCCTGATAAAAAATTTGAATTGAGCGACAAGGATAAAAAGGAATTGGAGGAAAACGCCGGTAAGCAGGCGCTGCGCCAGGTAAAGGCGTTTTTTATTCTGGATAAGATCGCGCAGGCCGAGAAGATACACATTAAACAGGAGGATATGGATAAATACATCGAGGGCATGGCAGCGCAGTATAAAAAGACAGCAAAAGAGGTAATGAGCCATTTAGAAGAGAATAACATGCTGGACGAGATCGCTGTAAACATGCGAAACAAAAAAGTCATGGAATTTTTATTGAAAGAGGCGAAGGTTAGCTGAGCGTGCAATCTTTGTTCAAGGCTAAGCCTTGAACAGGCCTGTTCAAGGCTTAGCCTTGAACAAAGAAGGAGGGTGAATATGTTGGTTCCTATAGTAGTGGAGCAGTCGGATCGAGGCGAGAGGGCGTATGATATTTACTCAAGGCTTTTAAAGGACAGGATTATTTTTATTGGTTTGGCAATAGATGACGTGGTGGCGAATCTGGTTATTGCGCAGATGCTTTTTCTGCAGCAGGAAGACGCGGACAGGGACATCAATGTTTACATAAACAGCCCGGGCGGGCTCGTGACAGCAGGACTTGCGATATACGACACCATGCAGTTTGTAAAGCCGGACATATGCACGTACTGCATGGGCCAGGCAACGAGCATGGGCGCAGTGCTTCTGGCGGCAGGCGCAAAAGGCAAACGCATGGCATTGCCGAATTCGCGCGTGATGATACATCAGCCGTGGGGCGGCGTGCAGGGCCAGGCATCGGATATAAACATCCAGGCAAAAGAAATATTAAAGCTGAGGGACAGGATCAACGAGATACTGGCAAAACACACAGGCCAGAAATTGGATAAAATACAGAAAGACACTGATCGTGATTATTTCATGTCAGCCAAAGAGGCGGAAGAATACGGTCTCATCGACGAGGTAATCGTCAGCGACACCAAAAAGAAAAAGAGCTAGAGAGGTAACATGAAAAACTACTTATTGACGCCAGGGCCAACGCCAGTGCCGCCTGAATCGCTCAGCGCAATGGCAAGACCAATAATACATCACAGGACGCCGGAGTTTCAGGCGATATTAAAGGAAGTAGAAGAGGGCCTGAAGTACGTATTTCAGACAAAAGAGAGCGTTCTTATAATTTCTTCAAGCGGAACAGGGGCGATGGAAGGCGCTGTCGCGAGCCTGCTCTCGCCAGGCGACAGGGCGGTCGTGGTGCGCGCCGGGAAATTCGGCGAGCGCTGGGGAGAACTATGCGCGGCGTATGGCATTGAATTTACTGCGATAGACGTGGAATGGGGCAAAACAGTCAATCCGCAGAAGATAAAGGAGATACTTGAAAAAGATGACAAGATAAAAGCCGTCTACGTGACCTTATGCGAGACCTCCACAGGCGTGACTGCTGACATACAGGCGATCGCAAAGATCACCAAAGATACGCAGGCGGTCCTTGTCGTGGACGCGATAAGCGCGCTGGGCGCAGTGCCGCTTAAAACAGATGAATGGGGTATTGACGTGGTGGTGTCTTGTTCGCAAAAAGGTCTGATGATCCCGCCAGGGCTTGCCTTTGTGAGTTTGAGTAAAAAGGCGCTTGGTCTGGTCGAGAAGTCCACTTTACCGAAATATTATTTTAATTTTAAGGCGTACAAGAAGTCCATTGATAAAAATGACACGCCATATACACCTGCAGTGAATCTTGTGATAGGGCTTAACGAGGCATTGAAGATCATAAAAAAAGACGGGCTTGAAAATGTGATCGCCCGCCACAAAAAGCACGCGCAGGCAGTGCGTGGCGCGATGGAGGCGCTGGGAATGGAACTTTTCGCTCCTGATGCGTTTTCAGACGCGGTCACTTCTGTCAAGGTGCCTGAAGGCATTGACGGCGCCAAGCTCGTAAAGACGATGCGCGACGCGCACGGCGTAGGCATTGCCGGCGGCCAGGCGCAGCTAAAAGGGAAGATTTTCAGGATCGCCACAATGGGTTACATAAGCGCGTCTGATCTAAAGATATGCATCCAGACTCTGGAGACAGTTCTTGCAGAGTTGGGGTATAAATTCGAGAATGGTGTTGGCGTCAAGGCATTTCAGCAAGCCTCAAGTTGACAAATCTGACATTGTCAAAATTGTCAACTTGAGGATAAGGAGAGGGTATGTTTAGGATACTAATAAGTGATTCGCTGGCAGAGGAAGGAATCGAGATATTAAGGAAGGTAAAGGAGTTTAAGGTGGACGTGAAACTCAAACTCCCACCAGAGGAATTGAAAAAAATAATAAAGGACTATGACGCGCTCCTGGTGCGCAGCGAGACCAAGGCTACAAAAGAAATTATAGAGAGCGCGGATAAATTAAAGGTAATAGGAAGGGCTGGCGTGGGGCTCGACAATGTCGATCTCGCGGCTGCCTCAAAGCGCGGCATTATCGTGATGAACACGCCTGGCGGTAACACGATTTCCACGGCCGAGCATACGATGTCGCTTATTCTCGCGCTTTCACGCAATATCCCGCAGGCAGATGTCTCGACAAAGGCAGGCAAGTGGGAGCGAAAAAAGTTCATGGGCGTTGAGCTGTACGGCAAGACCCTGGGTATTATAGGACTCGGCAGGATCGGGGCTGAGGTTGCAAAGCGCGCGGCCTCATTTGGCATGAAGATACTGGCGTATGACCCGTTTCTTTCATTGGAAAAGGCAAAGGAACTGGGCGTTGAGTCAGTCGAGGTAAAGGATATTTTCAAAAAATCAGACTATATTACTGTACACACGCCTTTGACAGACGAGACCAAATATATTATTAACAAAAAAGCGATTAGCCAGATGAAAGATGGTGTGCGCGTTATAAATTGCGCAAGGGGCGGCATAATAGATGAGGCCGCGGTAGTCGAAGGCATAAAGAGCAAAAAAATAGCAGGCGCGGCGTTTGATGTATATGAAAAAGAGCCGCCAAAGGACAGCCCGCTTATTGGATGCGAAAACGTGATCATCACCCCGCACCTGGGAGCGTCCACGGAAGAGGCGCAGGTCAATGTGGCTATTGACATTGCCAATAGCGCCAGGGACGCGCTTTTGGGCTGCGGCATACGGAACGCTGTAAACGTGCCATGTGTTGACGCAGAACTTTACAAGATCCTTCATCCTCATGTCGAGCTTGGCGAGAAAATGGGGCTTTTGGTGGCGCAGCTCGCGGGCGGAAGGATTTCGCAGATAGATATAAAATATTCAGGTGATGTCGCGAAATACCCGGTGTCTCCTATAACAGTAGCGATTGTAAAAGGCGCGCTCACGCCGATCCTGCAGGAGACAGTGAATTATGTAAACTCGCTCATCGTGGCAAAGGAGCGCGGTATAAAGGTCAAGGAAGCAAAATCAAGCGATCTAGAAGAATACGCGAGTCTCATAACAGTTGAGATCAAAACCGACAAAGGCTCTCGGACTATAGAGGGGACGTTATTTACAAAGAAGGACGCGAGGATCGTAAAGATAGACGAGTTTCATGTGGACGCGATCCCTCGAGGGTATATGATAGTCGCGCACAATATGGATGTGCCCGGTATTATAGGGCAGATGGGCACTATACTCGGAAATAACGGCGTGAATATCGCGGCAATGACATTTGGCCGCGCGCTCCCTGGCGGAAAGACAATGTCTGTTCTGAACGTGGATAGCCCAGTGCCTGAAAAGGTGCTGGACGAGATCCGTAAGGTCAAGAATATACTGGACGCGAAGCTGATAAAATTGTAGTTATCTATTTATTCTTCGAGCGAGGCCACAAAATGGCCGAGTCGAGAAGTTCTCGACTCGCTCTGCTCGCTCGAACAATATAAAGGGGAACGTTATGAAGAAAAACAAGATCTACATTGTCGACGTGACGAATAGAGACGGCGTGCAGACATCCAGGCTCGGTCTTGCGAAGCTGCAGAAGACCATGATAAATATTCTTTTAAATGACATGGGTGTCTACGGCAGCGAGTTTGGTTTTCCTGTAACGCGTCACGAGACCAATTATCTGAACGCGAATCTGGAGCTCGCGCGCAAGGGCGTTTTGAAACCGATCGTTTTGAGCGGCTGGGTCAGGGCCATCAAGGATGATGTGAAAAAGGCGGTTGAATTGACAGACGTGGAAAATCTCAATCTTTCCATATCAACGTCTGAGCAGATGACGCGCGGGAAGTTTCAGGGTAAAAAGACCAGGGACGATGTCTTGAAGATGATGACGGATGCCCTGGATCTTGCGAGGAAAAAGAAATTAAAGATAATCGGCGTGAATGCAGAGGATGCCTCAAGGACTGATATGCCGTTTTTGATAAAATTTGCAAAAGAGGCCCGGGATCACGGCGCTGACAGGATCAGGTATTGCGACACGCTTGGCTATGACGATCCATTCACGATTTACAAAAGAGTCAAGCTTCTCGCCAGCGAGGTCAAGCTGCCGATAGAGCTCCACTGTCACAATGACCTGGGAATGGTGGTGGCGTGTTCGATCGCAGGCGCAAAGGCGGCGATCGATGCTGACTGCGACGCGTACATAAACACTACTGTGAACGGCATGGGCGAGCGCTCTGGCAACGCGGATCTCGTTTCAGTGCTCCTCGCCATTAAATATTCAAGCGGTTTTAAAGGAAAATATAATCTTGACGAGCGGGTCAAGCTTGACCATGCATGGAAGATCGCAAAATATGGCTCGTTCGCATTTAAGGTGCCTATACCTATAAATCAACCAGGCGTGGGCGCAAACGCATTTGCCCATGAGTCAGGCATTCACGCGGACGGCGCATTAAAAGACAGGCGCAACTACGAGCTTTATGATTTTGAAGAGCTTGGCAGGGGCGAGGCAGAGATTGTTGATACAGGCAGGCAGATCACAGCAGGCGAGTACAGCGGCATCAAAGGTTTCAGGAACGTGTACGAGAAGCTTGAATTGAAATTCAAGAATGACAAAGAGGCCACAGAGATCCTGGAGCTCGTGCGGTACGCGAATGTGCATACGCAGCAGCCTCTTACCAATGACGAGCTCAGGTTCATAGCTAAATACCCGGATATAGCAAATCAGATTTTCACAATGAACCCGTAAGATTAACTTTTGTTCAAGGCTTAGCCTTGAACAGGCCTGTTCAAGGCTAAGCCTTGAACAAAGGAGATTTTCTGTGTCTTGTAGAGTAGTAGTGGGCGCGCAATGGGGTGACGAAGGTAAAGGCAAGATTATTGATATACTCGCTGCTGATGCTGATATTATAGTAAGGTACCAGGGCGGAAATAACGCAGGCCACACCGTGGTTATAGGAGAGGACGAATTTATCCTACACCTTATCCCGTCAGGGATCCTGCACAAGGGAAAGACATGTATTATAGGTAATGGCGTGGTTCTTGACCCTGCAGCGCTTCTGGAAGAAATCGAGATGCTGCGCAAAAAAGGAATAAAGGTGGACGGCAATCTACTTATAAGCGAGGCCGCTCATATAATATTTCCATATCACAAGGTAATGGATAAGAGGCGCGGCGCAAAGATAGGCACCACAGGCCGGGGCATAGGCCCGTGCTATGTGGATAAAATGGCGCGCTGCGGCATACGCGCGATAGATCTGGTAAACAAGGATTCCCTTAAGAAAAAATTGCAGGCAAATTTAGAGGGGTCAGCTGAATTTGATATTGAAAAAATATACGAGCAATATTTAGGGTATGGCAAAAAAATACAAAAGTATCTCGCGAATGTGCCGATTGTTTTAGGCAAGGCCATTTCTAAAAAGAAACGCATTTTATTCGAGGGCGCGCAAGGCACGCTTCTCGATATAGACCACGGCACGTACCCGTATGTCACTTCCTCTAATGCCACTGCTGGCGGCGCATTGACCGGCACAGGTGTGGGTCCTACCATGATAGACAAGGTCATAGGCGTTGTAAAGGCGTACACCACGCGCGTCGGCGAAGGCCCGTTTCCAACGCAGTTCAAAGATGACCTCATGGAAAAAATCAGGCGCAAGGGAAAGGAATTTGGCGCTACTACTGGCAGGCCCAGGAGATGCGGCTGGTTTGACGCTGTGATTGTGCGGCATTCCGTGATCGTGAACGGCCTCAGCGAGATAGCAGTGACAAAACTGGATGTGCTGGACGAGATGGAAAAGATAAAGATCTCCACGAGCTATAAATATAAAGGAAAGACATACAGGGATTTTCCGGCAGACATCGATGTCCTGGCTAATTGCGAGCCAGTATACGAAGAGCATGACGGATGGATGCAGGACACGACCGCTGTAAAGAAATACAAGGACTTGCCAAAGAATGCAAAGGCGTACCTCAAGCGCCTGTCAGAACTTTTAGATGTAAAAATAGGCATAGTTTCAGTAGGCTCAAAGCGCAAGCAGACCTTTAAGCTAAAATCCTATATTTGACAAAATGAGCATTGCACGTTTTGTCAAATATAGATGGGGAAGGGGAGGGTAGATGTTATTTCTGGCACCTATCGGGTCTTTGGTAGCGATATTTTTTGCTATTTTTCTTATAATTAAGATAATGCGGCACGATGAAGGCACAGCCGAGATGAGGGAGATCGCGGCATGGGTAAGGGAAGGCTCGTACGCGTATATTAAGAGGCAATACTCTGTCGTGGGCGCGTTTTTCGCGGTCGTGTTTTGCATCTTATTTTTTCTATATACAAGAGGGTACCTTATAATATTCGTGCCGTTCGCGTTTTTGAGCGGAGGATTTTTTTCAGGACTTTGCGGGTTTATAGGAATGGCCGTTGCCACGCGTTCGAGCGCCCGCACCGCAAGCGCTGCCAGGACCAGTCTGAACGGCGCGTTGAACGTGGCGTTCTCGAGCGGCGCAGTAATGGGGCTCATGGTCGTCGGGCTCGGCTTATTGGATCTAAGTATATGGTATTATTTTTTGGATTGGTTTTATCGCGGGCTTGAAGAGTCTCAGAGGATCCAGAATATAACAAGCACCATGCTTAATTTCGGCATGGGCGCGAGCTTCATGGCGCTTTTTGCCAGAGTGGGCGGCGGAATCTTTACAAAGGCAGCGGATGTCGGAGCTGATCTTTGTGGTAAAGTCGAATGTGGTATCCCGGAAGATGACCCGCGCAATCCTGCTGTCATCGCTGACAATGTCGGCGACAATGTCGGTGATGTTGCTGGCATGGGCGCTGATTTATACGAGTCGTATGTCGGCTCGATCGTTGCCACAATGGCGCTGGGCTCAGCCGCGTTTATTAATTATGGAATGAGCCTGAAAGGTATCACTGTCCCGCTCGTAATGGCAGCGGTAGGCGTGGTCGCCAGCGTCATAGGTACGCTTTTTGTGCGCTCAGGCGAAAAGGCAGAGCAGCATGAGCTTCTCATGGCATTGCGAAAAGGTGTTTTTGTAAGCGCTGGCCTTATCGCTATCAGCTCATATTTTGTAATAAAGTTTGTGCTCGGCATGCAATTTATAGGCGTGTACTGGGCAGTCATATCGGGTCTTTTAGCCGGTATTATAATGGGGCTTTCCACAGAATATTTTACATCAGCCAGATATTCGCCTGCGCGGGATGTTGCGCGGTCCGCGCTGACAGGGCCGGCCACTGTAATAATAAGCGGCATATCCGTTGGCATGCTTTCCACGATTGTGCCGGTCGTGGTCGTGGCACTCGCGATACTGGCGAGTTTTTATTTTTCAGGAGGCGCAAAGGATTTTAATCTCGGGCTTTACGGTGTCGGCATATCTGCTGTGGGCATGCTCTCTACATTAGGTATAACGCTCGCAACAGACGCTTACGGGCCTGTTGCTGACAATGCCGGCGGCAACGCAGAGATGACGCATCAGAAACCAGAGGTGCGGCGTCGCACAGACGCGCTTGACGCCCTCGGCAATACCACTGCCGCCACAGGCAAAGGTTTTGCAATCGGTTCTGCAGCGCTCTCAGCGCTCGCGCTGATTGCCGCATACAGGGAGCACATACATTTATTGGGAGGAACTTTAAATACAGATCTAATGAACCCGCGCCTTTTAGCAGGACTTTTTATAGGCGGCATGCTTCCTTTTGCATTCTGCTCGCTTACAATGAAGGCGGTCGGCAGGGCTGCGTCAGACGTTGTGGTTGAGGTAAGAAGACAGTTCAGGGAGATAAAAGGCCTTATGGAAGGCCGCGAAAAGCCTGATTACGCGAAGTGCATCAGCATTGTCACCTCTAGCGCGCAAAAGGAAATGATAGTGCCGTCGCTTTTAGCAATACTCGCGCCCATTGTCGTCGGGCTTTTAATGGGCATAGAGGCAGGCGTCGGGCTTTTGGTAGGCTCGCTCATATGCGGATTTGTCTTAGCGATCATGATGGCAAACGCAGGCGGCGCATGGGACAATGCAAAGAAATACATCGAGAGCGGCGCAGAAGGCGGCAAAGGTTCGCCAAGCCACAAGGCAGCAGTAGTCGGCGATACAGTAGGAGATCCGTTTAAAGACACATCAGGCCCGTCACTCAACATATTGATAAAATTAATGTCAATGGTCTCCATCGTCTTCGCCTCCTTTATAATGGCCAACACCCTTTTCAAGTAAGTTGACAAAATGAGCATTGCTCGGTTTGTCAACTTAAGCAAAAAGGCTTGACTTTAAGTCGCAGGAGTATTATATTAATGAAAAAGAGGAGGGCTTAACATGGTGCACAAAAAAGGTTTGTTTTATTCGATTTTATCTGTAATCTTGCTTTCCCTGGTGGTGTCAGGGTGCTCAGTGACAATACAAAAAGGCCGCAGGAGCGACATGGAAAAGATAGAGTCGCTGGAGTACGAGATCGAGGCGCTCAATGCCAGGATGGCACAGCTCCAGGAGGCAAAGGATGATGAGATATCAGAACTTGACAGGGCAAAGGCGCTTCTGGAAAAGCAATTGAAGAAGGAAATAGGAGATAAGGACGTGAGGCTCGAAATGGCGGAGAGGGGACTCGTGATTATATTTTTATCAGAGGTGCTTTTTGATTCAGGGAAGGCGGAAATAAAGAAGGAGGCTTTCTCAGCGCTGGATAAGGTCGGCAAGGTGTTTGTAGAAAACCTACCAGGCAGGGACATAGGCATAGAGGGTCACACAGACAATGAGCCGATAAAGCATTCCGGGTGGAAGTCTAACTGGGAGCTTTCCACTGCCAGGGCCACGAGCGTCCTGCATTATTTAGTGGACGACAAAGACATTGCTCCTGAAAAGGTATCTGCCACAGGGCATGGTCAATACAAACCTGTTGCCTCCAATGATACGCCAGAGGGCCGCAAGCAGAACAGGCGCGTTGAAATCGTGGTGCTTCCCAAGAACATAGAGAAGATCCAGGCAGACATGGATAAGATTGCAGAGAGAAAGAGAAAGATCGAAAGGCGATTAAGGAAGTATAAGAAGTAGCCGCAGAATGGGATGTGGTAAATAATAAGGAGGTATTATGGAAAAGGATAAGCTCAATTCAGCAGTTACTCCAATTGTAGTGAGTTTGATCTGTGTTGTGCTTGCAATGTATGCGATTACATCTAGCGCAGAGTTGAATGCTGAGAAGGCGCGCTCAGTTGCGCTTAATGTAGAGATGATAAATATAGGAATCCAGATAGCTGATGTCAAGGCTAGATATGATGAACAGGTTAGAGTCAACGGTGATTTACGCTCTTCCTTGGATGCGACAAGAAGAGACCTGGATGTTGCAAGGAGAGATTTGGATGTTGCAAGGACAGAGATGGAAACCTTAAAGGCATCTATGCCTGCGCCAGAAACACCTACAGTCCCAGCAGAATAGTTATTTTTTATGAATTCAATAAAGACGCGAATGGCATTTCTGAAAAGACATTCGCGTTTTTTGTATCCCTTATTTGACAATCTTGACACGCCCCGTTCCAAATTCTACGATTAGAATTTGGAACGGGGCACGCACGATTTGTCAAATAAGCAAGACAATGACCTAAATGGTACCGCAACACATCGCAATAATAATGGATGGGAATGGCCGCTGGGCCAAGAAAAGGGGCCTCCCAAAGATACTGGGCCACAGGCAGGGCGTGGAGTCTGTGAAGAAAATAGTCAGGGCCTGCGTAGATTTCGGGGTAAAATACCTGACAGTCTACGCGTTTTCTACTGAGAACTGGCAGCGGCCAAAGGATGAGGTGAGCGCGCTTTTTAAATTGTTGACTAATTTTATAGATATGCAGACCAAACTTTTTCACGATAATAATGTAAGGGTGCGCATAATAGGTGAAAGAGGCAGACTTGATCCAGCAGTAAAAAGCAGGATAGAGCAGCTCGAAAAAGATACAGCATCTTATGATAAATTGACGCTGAATATAGCGTTAAGTTATGGTTCAAGGCAGGAAATAGTGGGCGCGGTAAAAACATTAGCCAGCGAAGCAAAGGAAGGGAAGATAGAACCGTCAGGTATAGACGAGAATGTTTTTTCAAAATATCTTTATACTAACGACTCTCCGGATCCTGACCTTTTAATACGCACGAGCGGCGAGATGCGGCTGTCAAATTTTCTATTGTGGCAGCTTTCATACGCTGAGATATACGTGACTGAAAAGCTCTGGCCGGATTTTGGCAAGAAGGATCTGAAAAAGGCAATAGACGAATATCAAAAAAGAGAAAGAAGGTTCGGGAAATAATGCTAAAACGCACAAATACTTCAGTAGTGCTTATATCTATAGTTGCTGCCGCGATATTTCTTCTGCCTGTATGGGCCTTTACGATAGTGGCCTCGATATTTATCAGCCTGGGTCTTTATGAATTTTTCAGGCTGGATCCCAAGAATATTTTCCCTAAGAGTTTCATATATATTGGCATATTTTCAGGAGCCGCCCTACCTTATATTACGTATCTATTAAGGCACACCGGAGGCAGGTTGGATGCATTATTTTTCATTGTCATTCTTATAGCGCTTTTTCTTATCCAGTTTACAAGAAAAGAGAGTCAAAATGCAGTGACGCTTATCGCGCTGACGCTATTCGGCGTATTTTATGTGGGCTGGTTTTTCACGTATCTGGTAAAGATCCGATTTTTAGAAGACGGGCATAAATTGGTGGTGTATTTACTGCTGGTGACAAAGGCAGGGGACATCGGCGCCTATCTCGTAGGCTCAAAGTTTGGAAGGCACAGGCTTATCCAGAGGATCAGTCCGAAAAAGTCAATAGAAGGGGCTGCTGGCGGATTTTTCTTTAGCATAATATTTGCGCTTTTAAGCAGGTCTTTCCTCGGGTGGATGTCTTTTGGCGCGATTCTCACAGGCGGGATTTTAATCGGGGTTTTCGCGCAGCTCGGAGACCTGGCCGAGAGCCTCATGAAACGCGATTACCAGGTAAAGGATTCGAGTCCTTTTCTTCCAGGCCTGGGCGGCATGCTGGACGTGATAGACAGCGTTCTCTTCACCGCGCCCATTTTTTATATATATTTAATGATTGTTATGTAATTAACCTTTGTCCAAGGCTTAGCCTTGGACAGGCCTGTCCAAGGCTAAGCCTTGGACAAAGGTACTCCATGCAGAAGATAGCTATTTTAGGTTCAACAGGATCGATCGGCACAAATGCCCTGGATGTTGTTTCGAGGTTTCCCGGGAAGTTTAAGGTCTCCTATCTTTCCGCTAATTCCAATATAAAATTACTGGCGCAGCAAATAAAGAGGTTCAAGCCAAAAGCTGTTTGCGTGGGGTCAGGCAATGTCAATGGCGCAAGGGTTTACAGGGGAGAACAGGGGCTACGCAGGATAGTAAAGGACATGCCAGTGGATGTCCTGGTTGTCGGTATAGTAGGCTCTTCTGCATTGCTGCCGATTTTAGCGGCATTGCCTAATATAAAAAGGCTAGCGCTCGCGAATAAAGAGGCGCTTGTCATGGCAGGCGACATCATCATGAAAAAGGCAAAGAGGAATAAGGTAGGGATATTGCCTGTTGACAGTGAGCACAGCGCTATCTTCCAATGCATGGCGAAAGATAATGCGCAGGAGATAAAAAATATATACCTCACAGGTTCGGGCGGTCCGCTTTTACGCACGCCCATGAAAAATTTCAAGAATATCACGCCTCACCAGGCGATCAACCACCCTCGATGGAAGATGGGCAAAAAGATCTCTGTAGATTCAGCCACGATGATGAATAAAGGTCTCGAGGTGATCGAGGCGCATCACCTTTTTGGCCTGGGTGTGGACAGGATAAAGGTAGTTATACACCCCGAGACAGTGGTGCATTCAATGGTGGAATTTGTGGACGGTTCCACGCTGGCGCAGATGGCTACGTGCGACATGCGAACGCCGATCCAGTATGCCCTTACATATCCTTCGAGAGTCGCGTCTCCTGTAAAAGGTGTCAAATTTTCCGAACTGGGTGCGCTCAATTTTTCTCAGCCTGATTTCAAAAGATTCCCGTGTCTTGAGATAGCGTATGACGCTGCAAAAAAAGGAAAGACGTACCCGTGCGTATTGAACGCGTCTAACGAGATGGCAGTGACAGAGTTTCTAAAAGGGCATATAAGATTTACAGATATAGCCAGGGTAATTGAAAAGGTGCAGGGCCTGCATAAGGCTGTAAAGAATGCTACATTGAACGAAATATTGGAGATCGATAAATGGGCGAGATGCAAAACAGAGGAGATCCTGGGTGCTTACAACAATTAGTTTTATAGCAGTCCTTAGTATATTGGTTGTCGTGCACGAGTTCGGACATTTTATTGTTGCCAAAAAAACAGGCGTGCGCGTGGAAAAATTTTCTGTTGGATTCGGGCCAGAGATATTTGGAATTACAAAAGGCGAGACGCGATATGTAGTTTCGCTAATACCATTGGGCGGCTATGTAAAACTTTCTGGCGAGACAGAGGCCGAGGGTCTAAAGGGCGAGAAGTGGGAGTATCTCTCAAAGTCTGTTGGCGAGCGCGCGAGGATAATCTTTGCAGGGCCGTTTGTTAACTATGTACTGGCATTTTTTATATTTTCATTTGTCTTTGTTGTCGGCTCTCCCACATTGACTTCTACAATCGGCAAGATCATGCCTGATTATCCAGCTGCATCAGTGGGGCTAAAAGAAGGTGACAGGATTTTAGAAATAAACGGCGAGTCTATTAGTTTTTGGGAAGATGTGACGCGTATAGTTCATACGAATAAAGAGCCTCAGATCGAACTTGTTGTTGAAAGGGATGGGAGAGAGCTGGGTTTTACAATCAGACCAAAAGAACAGGAGTTCAAGACAGTCTTTGGCTCAAAAAAAAGAGTGGGGCTTATCGGGATCGCGCCTTCAGAAGAAATAGTTTACGTAAGGTATAATCCAGCAAAGTCCCTGTACATGGGTGGCAAGAAATTAATCATGCTTACCTCTATTACATACAGGGTGTTGTGGGCGAATCTGACAGGCGCAGTTTCTTTTAAGGATTCAGTAACAGGGCCAGTGGGCATATTTTACATAACAGGCCAGGCAGCGAGATTGGGACTTGTATATCTTTTACAGCTAATGGGTGTCATAAGCGCGTCACTTGCTATATTTAATCTTTTGCCAATACCAGTCCTGGACGGAGGACATCTCTTATTTCTTGCAATTGAAAAAGTGCGAAGGAAACCAGTTTCACATAAACTGCAGGAAAACATCACACAGGCAGGCCTTATGTTGCTGCTCTTACTCATGGCATTTGTCTTTTACAACGACTTTTCAAAATTCGGCTTTTTCGAAAAACTCTGCAGTTTTTGGCAGAAATAGTTATTGCCATGTTCAAGGCTTAGCCTTGAACAAGCCTGTTCAAGGCTAAGCCTTGAACATAGTGATATGACTAAACAGATTAAGATTGGGAAAATCAGGATCGGCGGACGCTCACCCGTTGTGATCCAGTCAATGACAAAGACTGACACAAGGGATGTTGCTGCAACTGTGCGACAGATCAAGGAGCTCGAGAAATGCGGCTGCGAGCTCGTGCGCGTTGCAGTAAAGGATTTTCAGGCTGCAAGCGCCTTGAAAAAGATAAAGAAAAAGATAAAGATCCCGCTCGCAGCAGATATCCACTTTGATCACAGGCTGGCTATTGCTGCGATTGAAAATGGCGCTGACAAGATAAGGCTGAATCCAGGAAATATTCGCAGGGAAGAGCATATTATAGAGGTAGCGAAGCTGGCAAAGAAGAGACGGGTGCCGATCAGGGTGGGCGTGAATTCAGGATCAATCCCCTCACCCTTCCCTCTCCCCAAAGGGGAGAGGGTTAGGGTGAGAGGTAGTGACCTGGTCAAGGCGGCGCTGGATTACATAAAGGTCTTGGAGAAGGCAAGGTTTTACGATATAATAGTTTCATTAAAGGCATCTGATGTTTTGACAACAATAGAGGCATGTAGGATTTTTTCAAAGCGCTCAAGATACCCGCTTCACCTGGGTATTACTGCAGCAGGTCCGGTTTCAACAGGTCTCATCAAGTCCTCTATAGGTATAGGGGCCTTGCTTTTAGAAGGAATCGGAGATACGATCAGGGTTTCGCTGACAGGAGACCCTTGCGAAGAAGTAGCGGCTGCGAAAAATATCCTGCAGGCGCTTGGTTTGAGGCGCTTTGGACCAGATATAATATCGTGCCCGACCTGTGGCCGCTGCCAGGTGGATTTGCGGAGGATAGTAGCAGATTTAGCTATCAGCCTTCAGCTATCAGCTATCAGCCAAAAGCCGATTAAGATAGCTGTTATGGGATGTGAAGTGAATGGGCCGGGCGAAGCAAAAGACGCAGATATAGGTATTGCCTTTGGCAAGGGCGCAGGTGTTTTGTTTAAAAAAGGAAAGATTATAAAGAGGGTTAAAGCAAAAGACGCGGTAAAGGAGCTAACGCAATGAGATGGAGCAAGTATTTCATCCCGACGTTAAAGGAAATGCCGGCTGAGGCAGAAGCAGTGAGCCATCGCCTCATGATACGCGCGGGCCTGGTCAGGAAGCTCGTCTCAGGCGCGTACACGTATCTTCCACTTGGCCTAAGGGTATTAAAAAAGGTCAAGGATATTATTCGCGAGGAGATGGATAAAAAAGGCGCGATAGAACTATTTCTCCCGTCACTTCAGCCAGTAGAACTGTGGCACCAGTCAGGTAGATATAAAGACATGGGCGAAGATTTGATCAAGTTTAAAGACAGGCATAATCGTGTCATGGTCTTTGGCCCCACGCACGAAGAAGTCATAACAGACCTTGTCAAAAACCATATCCGCTCCTACCGCCAGCTCCCTATAAATCTCTATCAGATCCAGACAAAGTTCAGGGATGAGGTGCGCCCGAGATTCGGCATAATCCGCAGCCGCGAATTCATAATGAAGGACGCGTACAGCTTTGATAGGGACAGCGCGGGTTTGGACAAAAGCTACAAAAAGATGTACGAGGCATACGAGGCGATTTTTAAAAGAGCCGGGCTCAAGACCCTGGCAGTAGAGGCAGACTCAGGCGTGATGGGCGGCGACGTGTCGCACGAGTTTATGGTGCTGGCTGAGAGCGGCGAGGATCTTTTGGCGCATTGTCCATCGTGTGGATATGCGGCGAGCATGGATGTGGCTTCTGTCCAAGGCTTAGCCTTGGACAAGAAGTGTCCAAGGCTAAGCCTTGGACAGGTTAAGGTTAAAGAAGTGGATACGCCGGGCGTGTCAACGATTGAAAAAGTCAGCGCGCTATTAAAGGTAAGGCCGGATGAGATGGTAAAGACGCTTATTTACGTTAGAGAGGGCGATCCAGTCGCAATTCTAATAAGAGGCGACCACGAGGCAAATGAGGCAAAGATCAGGAAATACCTGAGGTGCGCAAAATTAGAAATGGCAACAGAGGATGTTATTAAAAAGGTAACTGGCGGGCCTTTGGGCTTTTCAGGTCCAGTAGGACTTAAAGGTATAAGAATAGTAGCAGATAATTCCATTAAAGGTATAGCCAATTTTGTCACAGGCGCAAACAAGAAAGACAAACACCTTATAAATGTAAACTTAGACAGGGATTTTAAAATAGAAGAGTGGGCAGATCTGCGCATGATTACAGAAAAGGATAATTGCCCTAAGTGCAATAAATCCATAAAGATAGAAAACGCCATAGAAATGGGTCACGTATTTAAATTAGGCCTTAAATATTCAAAGGCAATGAAGGCAGAGTTTTTAGACGAAGACGGAAAACTCAAACCAGTAGTAATGGGCTGTTACGGCATAGGCGTAAACAGGATCATCGCAGCAGCAATCGAGCTTAACAATGACAAAAAAGGCATAATCTGGCCGCTTTCAATCGCGCCTTTCCAGGTGATCATAGTGCCTGTAAACTATGAAAAAGACAATGTCCGCAAAGTCGCTGACCAGGTCTATAATGACCTGAGCGAAAAAGGCATAGAGGTCTTGCTTGATGACAGAAACGAATCAGCAGGCGTAAAGTTTAATGACGCTGAGCTGGTAGGCATACCTTACGCAGTTGTTATAGGAGAGAGAGGCCTTAAAAAAGGTGTTCTCGAATTAAAGGACAGAAAAACCAGCCAAACAACAGAACTAAACCAGCAGGATATCATCAAAAAACTCACCACTTTGTTGGCTTAAGTTGACAAAATGAACGTGCCCCGTTCCAAATTCTTAAATATTAACAAATAGTTTATCATAATTGTACGTAATTAGTTACAAATAGTAAATTGAGTATCGATTAGAATTTGGAACGGGGCGTGTCGGATTTGTCAAAGAGGGCACTGAAAAAGTAGCTTTCTGAATAACGTAAGGTATATAATCAGCCATAGGCCTTTATCCTTGTTTCTTTTATCTTTTTAATCACTTCATAGAGTGCTTT
>JAHIPS010000078.1 GCA_018902915.1 Candidatus Omnitrophota bacterium
AAAGTTTTTGGCTTGCGCCAGGCCTTTTGCTGCAAGGCACTTTGTGATGGCTGAAGTGAGCGTAGTCTTACCATGATCTACGTGGCCTATAGTACCGATATTTACGTGCGGTTTAGTGCGATTAAATTTTTCCTTTGCCATAAGGCCTCCTTATTTTGCTTTGTAGCTTCTGTCGACGGAGCTGCTGATGGGAATCGAACCCATGACCTCTTCCTTACCAAGGAAGTGCTCTGCCGGCTGAGCTACAGCAGCAGAAAAAACTTTTCTTGTTATCCTTAAATATAATATATAAATATAGTATATATAGAAAGAGCTCAAATTATACCACACTAAACACCTGTGTCAAGAAAAAAAATTATTTTTTTACATCTTCAGGACTGGGATCAATGCCTGGGCTATTTTGAAGTAAATAATGAGGCCTATTACATCTACAATACTGGTAGTGATCGGGCCTGCCAATACCGCGGGGTCCAGCCCAAACCTCTTGGATATGAGAGGGAGAAACAAGCCGGTAACGATCGCCAGTAATACTATGGATGTCATCGTTATGCCCACGACCAGCGCCAATATCGGCGATTGCTGCAGCAAAATCGCGCGGGCAAACGCGACCGCGCCCACTATCGCGCCCATGAAAAGCGCTGCCACCAGTTCCACCTTTATGACCTTCCATGAGTTCTTGAGCGTCACGTCTCCTGTGCCAAGACTACGTATGAGAGTGATCGATGTCTGGTTTCCGGCATTGCCGCCCGTGTCCAGAAGCATTGGAATAAAAAATGTAAGCGCCACCACATTGGTCAGCGCGTGCTCGAAAGTCTTTAGCACCGTGCCTGTCAAAAAATCAAACACGAGAAGAAACATGAGCCACCCTGCCCTGCGCTTGACAAGCCCGAGACTGCCTATGTGAGCGTAGCGTATCTCTTCACCTTCCTTGTGCGACATCTTTCCTATCTCGTAGATCTCTTTCGTCCTTTCCCTGTGGACCAATTCCACGACGTCGTCAATTGAAATGATGCCTATCAGGCGGTTTTCCGCGTCCACGACAGGCATGTTTAATAAGTCATACTTTTCAAAATTCTTTGCAACGTCCGTGCTAGGTGTTGCTGCCTCGACCTTTATCCAATCCACGGGCGTCATTATATCCCTTACAAGCATATCCGGCCCTGCGATAATAAGTATCTGCAGCGTGACCTCTCCTAAAAGCTTGTGCGTCTCGTCGGTTATATAGACTGAGTTTATATCTTTTATCTGGCCAGGTTTATAATTTTCCTGTAATGTCAGAAGCGCTTTTTTCGCTGTCATCGGCGGATGCAGCTCAATAAATTCAGTGGTCATCAAACTCCCTGCTGTGTCCTCGGGATATTTAAGGAGTTTATTTAAATCATCCACCTCTTCTTTTTTCATCAGGTTCTTTAATTTTTTTACAATGGCTGGGCGCAGGTCCTTGAACAGATCAGCCCTTTCATCAGAGGCCATCTCGTTTAGGACCTGGGAGATCTCCTGATTTTCGAGATTATGTAAAAGGTACGACTGGTCTTTGAAGTTCAGGCTCTCAAAGACCTCTATCGCTGCCTTTGGGCCGAGCAGTTTAAAGACCAGGATCTTTTCATTGTCCTCGAGTAGTTTTATACCTTCGGCGAGATCGATAGACGGGATTCTCTTTATTATGTCTTTGGCCTGCGCGAAATTCCTGGTCTTGAGCAGGTCCTTTATCTCAGGGAGAAATAATGCGAAGACATCGACTTTCTTGCTGATTGAATTTTTCATAAAACAATGGAGCCGGCGAAAGGACTCGGCGCCCTTCGCTCCGCTCAGGGTCGGCCACTCGTCCGCTAAACAGATGCTCCTATCCGTCGCATCTAGCGGACTCACTTCGAGTCCTTTTACAAAAGTTTGGAGCCGGCGAAAGGACTCGAACCTTCAACCTATGGTTTACAAAACCATTGCTCTGCCGTTGAGCTACGCCGGCGCATTTGGAGCGGGTGAACGGGATCGAACCGTCGTAGCTAGCTTGGAAGGCTAGTGCTCTACCATTGAGCTACACCCGCAATGGT
>JAHIPS010000007.1 GCA_018902915.1 Candidatus Omnitrophota bacterium
AACGACCACATCGAGCCCGCTGTCCCGCAGATTCAATGCCTGGCCGCGGCCCTGAATCCCATATCCTATGATCGCGATCTTCTTTCCTTTTAAAACCTCCAGATCCGCATCCTTATCATAATACATCTTTGCCATAAACTATTTCCTCCCCATTGCTATGCGTCCGGTCCTTACGATCTCCGTTACCCCGAACGGTTTCATTATCTCTATAAAAGACTTTATCTTGTTCTGGTCGCCCGTGACCTCGATAACAGCAGTGTCCTTTTTGACATCGTCTATCTTTGCCTGAAACGTATCAGCTATCTGCAATATCTCGGAACGATTCTTGCTGTCTATCCTGGCCTTTACAAGCACCAGTTCCCTGTCAACAAAATCCTCGTCCGTAAGATCAATGACCTTTACGACGTCAATGAGGCGGTTGAGCTGCTTCTTGACCTGTTCCAGGGTCTTCTCGTCGCCGTCCGCGACAATAGTCATCCTGGATATGGTAGGGTCTTCTGTCTCGCCTACTGCAAGACTGTCGATATTAAATCCGCGCGCGCTAAAAAGTCCTGCGACATGCGTCAAAACGCCGAAATGGTTCTCGACCAATACCGAAATTATCTTTTTCATATTACGCCAGCACTCCTATCATCTTGTTAATAGGCTGACCTGCCGGGACCATTGGAAAGACATTTTCCTCAGGTTCGACTCTAAAATCCATGATAACAGGCCCTGCAATATCCAGCGCCTTTTTTATAGCCTTTTTTACATCTGCCTTCTTCGTGATTCTTATGCCCTTGGCACCATACGCCTCTGCAAGCTTAACAAAATCAGGACAACCCTGTAATTTAGTATAAGAGTATCTTTTCTTATAAAAAAGTTCCTGCCATTGCCTGACCATACCCAGATAGCCGTTATTCAGGATAGCTATCTTAATAGGTAATTTATTTTCCACTGCTGTTGTAAGCTCCTGTATGTTCATCTGGATGCTTCCATCTCCTGCGATATCAAAAACAACTTTTTTTGGACACCCCATCTGGGCTCCGATCGCAGCCGGAAAACCGTAGCCCATTGTGCCGAGCCCCCCGCTTGATATAAACTGCCTGGGGGTATCATATTTATAAAACTGCGCAGCCCACATCTGGTTCTGTCCGACTTCAGTAGTGATAATGGCATTGCCCTTTGTTATATTGTAGATCTCTTCGACAACATACTGGGGCCTGAGCCTGGAATCATCCTTATAGGTAAGCGGAAATTTTTTCTTCCAGCCTTCTATTCTTTTGTGCCAGCCGGATACCTCAGGCTTTTTCACCTCTTTGATCAAATCCTGCAAAACACAATTCGCGTCTCCTACTATAGGCACATCCACTTTAACATTCTTGCTTATTGCGCACGGATCTATGTCGATGTGTATTATTTGCGCATGCGGCGCAAACTCGTCGATCTTACCGGTAACTCTATCGTCAAATCTCGCCCCTACCGCTATCATAAGATCTGATTCCTGCACAGCATGATTTGCATAGGCGGTTCCGTGCATACCGAGCATCCCCAGCGAAAGTTTATGCGTACCAGGAAATGCGCCAAGTCCCATAAGCGTCATAGTGACAGGTATCTCTGTCTTTTTTACAAATTCCATAAGTTTAGCTGAAGCATTGGAGATAATAACTCCGCCTCCGACATAGAGAACGGGTCGCTTGCTCTTCTCAATCAACCTGGCTGCCTTTTTTATCTGGCCAATATGGCCTTTGTATGTCGGCTTGTAGCCTCTTATATCCGACTTTTCAGGATAGCTGAAATCTGTTTCTTGTATTTGTATATCAACTGGTAAGTCCACTACCACTACGCCTGGTCTGCCAGTCGAAGCTATATGAAACGAGTTTTTTATAACTGTTGTCAGGTTATTGACATCCTTTACAAGATAATTGTGCTTTGAAATGGGACGGGTTATACCACTCACATCCACTTCCTGGAACGCGTCGTTTCCTATAAGAGAGGTCTTGACCTGACCTGTAAAGGCAACGACCGGCACAGAGTCCATATTGGCTGTCGCAAGACCTGTAATAAGATTTGTTGCGCCTGGGCCGGACGTAGCAAGGCATACCCCGACCTTTCCTGTTGCGCGGGCATACCCGTCTGCTGCATGGGCCGCGCCCTGCTCGTGTCTTGTCAGTATAAACTTTATGTCGCTGTCATAGAGGGCATCAAAAATAGGCAGCACCACCCCGCCAGGATAGCCGAACATTACCTTAACGCCCTCTTTTTTAAGCGACTCTATAAATATCTTTGCACCAGTCAATTTCATGAGGTTCTGCAGACGTCCTATTTAGGTACACCCTACTCTTCAGGCTTCCAGGACCGCGCCCTTGCTCGCAGAAGAG
>JAHIPS010000079.1 GCA_018902915.1 Candidatus Omnitrophota bacterium
GCCAAAGAGATCCCGATTGTATTTTCTCCTAATATGAGCGTTGGCGCGAATCTATTGTTTAAACTCACTGAGATAGCGGCAAAGGCGCTTGATAAAAGCTACAGGATCGAGATAGTAGAGGCCCACCATGCCAGGAAAAAGGACTCACCGAGCGGCACTGCCAAAAGATTGGGAGAAGCGGTTTCAAAAGTAAGAGGCGAAACGCCTCCTATAGAGTCTATAAGGGAAGGCGATATAGTGGGCGATCACAGCGTGATATTCAAAGGAGAGAACGAGAGGATAGAGCTGAAGCACAGCGCCTATTCAAGGGACACGTTTGCAAGAGGCGCGCTGGACGCTGCCAAATTTATTGCTGGCAGGAAGTCAGGTTTATACAGCATGTTCGATGTAATAAAATAGGAAGGACGATATATGAGTTTTGAACTTAGTGACAGATTGAAGAATCTGCCGCCTTATTTATTTGTCGAGATAGATAAGGCAAAACGAAAAGCTAAATCGCAGGGAAGAGATATTATAGATCTGGGTATAGGTGATCCTGATGAGGCAACGCCCGCGGAAGTGGTGGAGTCTCTTCATAAAGCAGCGCAGGATCCAAAAAACCAGCACTATCCTCTGGATGAGGGCATCCCTGAATTAAGAAAGAGGATTGCCCAGTGGTATAAAACCAGATTCGGCGTCACTCTTGATGCGGATAAAGAGGTGCTTGTGCTTATTGGTTCAAAAGAAGGCATAGCGCATTTACCGCTAGCCTTTATTAACCCGGGGGACGTTTCTCTTATACCTGATCCATGTTACCCTCCTTATAAAGGCGGCACGATTCTTTCAGGCGGTAGAGTGCATACTATGCCTCTTTTAGAGGAGAACAATTTTCTCCCGGACCTGAACGCGATTAAAAAGAATGTCCTTAAAAAGGCGAAGCTCCTTTATATAAATTATCCAAATAATCCTACGAGCGCTGTATGCGAAAAAGGATTTTTTGAGGACGTGGCGCTGTTTGCAAAAAAACACGATCTCATTGTGGCGCATGACGCGGCGTATTCTGAAGTAGCGTTTGACGGCTACAGGCCTGGCAGTTTTTTAAAGGTAGCTGGCGCGATGGACGCGGGCGTGGAGTTTCATTCACTTTCCAAGACCTGCAATATGACCGGGTGGAGGATCGGTTTTGTGTGCGGCAACGGAAGAATAGTATCGGCGATAGCCAAAGTAAAATCAAATATTGATTCAGGCGCCTTCAATGCGCTCCAGGTCGCCGGCATAACCGCGCTGGATATTTCGGAAAAGCATACCGAGAGGATGAACATGATTTACCAGGAACGGCGCGATGCACTTGTCGATGGATTAAATAAAGTAGGCTGGCCTACGCGGAAGCCGAAAGCGACTTTCTATGTCTGGACACGCATACCAAAGAAATATAAATTTTCTATTGAGTGTGCCAGAGTAGCGCTGGAAAAAGCAGACATAGTCATAACCCCTGGCATAGGCATGGGCCGGAGCGGAGAAGGCTACGTGAGAATGGCGCTTACTGTCTCTAAGGAGCGTATACAGGAAGCAGTGGAACGCTTGAAAAAAGTCCTATAACCCTATATTTGACAAAACAAGCATTGCACGTTTTGTCAAATAAGGGTGGGGGATGATGGATGCGGTGTTATATAGGTGTTGGATCGAATCTGGGTGATAGGCAGGGAAATATAGAGGCCGCGATTCAGGGATTAAGGGAAGCAGGAGGCATTGAGGTGACAAAGGTCTCGTCAATATATGAGACAGAGCCTGTTGGCGGGCCCCAGCAGCCAAAATACCTGAACGGGGTCATAGCCATAAACACAGAATTAGAGCCGCGCCAGCTTCTTTTAGCCTTGCAGAAAATAGAAAACCAGTTTGGCAGAGAGAGGTCAGTTAAAAACGGGCCGCGCACAATAGACCTGGATATACTCATGTACGGCGAAGAGGAGATAGACGAGCCGGATTTAAAGATTCCGCATCCGAGGATGCATGAGCGGGAATTCGTACTTAAACCGCTAAGAGATATTGTTCAAGGCTAAGCCTTGAACAGACATGTTCAAGGCTTAGCCTTGAACAATATAGATGAGAGTATATAAGAGTATAGAATTACTAGTAAATGAGATTGATTCAATTAAGAGAAGGCGAGAGACTATAGGCCTTGTTCCCACGATGGGGTATTTGCACGAGGGCCACCTGAGTCTCATAAGAAAAGCGAGAAAAGATACAGACTGTGTTGTGGTGAGCATCTTTGTAAATCCTATTCAGTTTGGACCAGGAGAAGACCTTAAGCAATATCCGAGGGATCTGAATCGCGATCTAAGGCTTTGCAGGGCCAGCGGCGCGGATATCGTGTTTTTCCCGACTTCAAAGATCATGTATTCAAATGGATTTTCGAGCTATGTAAATGTTGAAGGCCCCACAGATAGGTTATGCGGCGCCTCCAGACCCGGTCATTTTAAAGGTGTCGCAACAGTGGTAGCAAAGCTTTTTAATATCGTAAATCCTGACATCGCGTATTTTGGACAAAAGGACGCGCAGCAGGCGATCGTGATCAAAAAAATGGTCGAGGACCTTAACATGCCTGTAAAAATAAAGGTCCAGCCCATTGTAAGAGAAAAAGACGGGCTCGCGATGAGTTCGAGAAACGCCTATCTGAACCCTTGCCAGCGCAGACAGGCGCTTTCGCTCTACAGATCCCTGAAATTGGCTCAGGAGCTATACAAAAAAGGCGAAAAGGATCCGAAAAAGATAATCAAAGGCATGCGCAGGGTG
Source organism: Candidatus Omnitrophota bacterium (assembly GCA_018902915.1). Taxonomy (GTDB): domain Bacteria; phylum Omnitrophota; class Gorgyraeia; order Gorgyraeales; family Gorgyraeaceae; genus JAHIPS01. The sequence continues at coordinate 2,773 of JAHIPS010000079.1, forward strand.
ATCCTCAAAGAAAAAGGCGCAAAGATAGATTACGTCTCTATCGTGGACACAAAAAAACTTAAGGGTTTAAACAGGATCTCTGAAAAGGCATTGGTTGCAGTGGCAGTAAAAATAGGCAAGACAAGGCTGATAGACAATGTTATTTTAAATTAAGAAAGGATTAAAATGTTTCGCACGATTTTAAAGGCAAAGATACACGGGGCAAAGGTCACAGAGTCCAACGTCGACTACGAAGGCAGCATTACGATAGACATTGAGATGCTTGAAGCGGTCGATATCATTGCTCACGAAAAGGTCCAGGTCGTGAACATGAATAACGGCGCGAGACTGGAGACCTATGTTATCCCGGGGGCAAAGGGGTCCGGAATCATCGGGATGAATGGCGGTGCAGCGCTGCACGCCAAGGTGGGAGATAAACTCCTGATCATATCGTATATACAGATCGAGACTAAGGACGCATTGTCATATAAACCCAAGATCGTTTTTCTCGACGATAAAAACAGTATCACGAGGAAAAAATAAGATATGGACGATGTCAAATATAGACAAAACCTGAAGAAAAAGATAGAGAAGCTGAAAAAAGAAAGAAACGCTGTCATAATCGTGCATAATTACCAGCGCGATGAGATACAGGATATCGCGGATATAAGCGGGGATTCGCTCGCGCTTAGCCAGGCAGCAGTAAGGGCAGACGCCAAGGTGATAGTGTTTTGCGGTGTTGATTTTATGGCAGAGAGCGCCTCAATACTTAATCCTAACAAGATCGTGCTCTTACCTGTAAAAGAAGCGGGCTGTCCCATGGCAGACATGGTCACGGTCGAGCGGCTGAGGGATAAAAAGAAAGAGCATCCTGACGCCGCCATAGTCTGTTATGTAAACTCTTCCGCGACGATAAAGGCAGAGAGCGACATCTGCTGCACTTCATCAAACGCCATCCAGGTTGTAAAATCATTGAAAGACTACAAAGAAATCATATTTATCCCTGATAAAAATCTGGGCAGGTACGTGCAGGCCAATGTGCCTGATAAAAAGATCATTTTATGGGAAGGTTTTTGCCCGACACACATACGCGTGTCAAAAGAAGAGATACTGGACGCGAAAAAACTTCATCCGGACGTGCTTGTTCTGGCTCATCCTGAATGCAATCCGGACGTCCTTTTTGTAAGCGACCATATCTGTTCGACAGCAGGCATGTTTAAGTTTGCCAAGGCTTCAAAGGCAAAGTCATTTATCATAGCGACAGAATCCGGTATGTTGTATGGCCTGAAAAAGGCAAATCCTGACAAGGATTTTTATGTGCCCACAGAGAGACTGGTGTGCCCGACAATGAAACTTACCACGCTGGGCTGGGTCGCGCATTCTTTGGAGAATATGGAGCACCAGATCAAGATCACAGGCGAGATAAAGGAAAAGGCGTACAAATCCCTGGCGCGCATGCTAAAGGTCTCAGGCGAAAAATCTGGCGCCGCGATATCGGGAGTATAAAAGTTCTCGACTCACTTCGTTCGCTCGAACAATATTCTTCGAGCGAACGAGCGAAGCGAGTGAGTCGAGAAGAAGAATCTTATGAAGAGAATCGGCATAATCGGTTGCGGGACAATAGGGACAGGTATAGCAGAGTTTATACAGGCGCGCCTTAAGGCTAAGGCGCGGGTTGTGGCGCTTTGCGATATTGATTTGAAAAAGGCAAATTTCTTATCAAAAAAGATAAAACCGCGTCCTGTTGTAACCAGCATGGATAATTTAATAAAGAAGAGCGATTTGGTAATAGAGGCAGCTGGGGTGAATGTTTCTGCCGCGATTGCAAAGAAGGCGGTCTTGCGGAAAAAGTCCGTGCTTATCATGAGTACAGGCGGCCTTTTAAAAAACCCCGGGCTTATCAAAAAGTCCAATGTATATATTCCAAGCGGTGCTATCTGCGGCATAGACGGGTTAAAGGCTGCTTCTATCGGAAGAATAAAAAGCGTTAGTTTAACCACGAGAAAACCGCTAAAGGGATTAAAGGGTTCTATAGATGTAGATAAAATAAAAAAAGAAACTGTCGTTTACAGCGGGACCGCGCAGGATGCGGTAAGGCGCTTTCCGAAAAACATCAACGTGGCTGCTACACTTAGCCTTTCAGGCCTGGGCCCCAAAAAGACAAGGGTAAGGATAATCACGTCTCCAAAATATACAAGGAATACGCACGAGGTAGAAATAGAGGGCGAGTTTGGCAGGATTTTTACAAGGACAGAGAATCTGCCGTCAAAAAGCAATCCAAAGACGAGCCAGCTCGCCATATTTTCCGCATTGGCTAAATTAAAAGAGGTGATCTGATCGTGGAAAAGTGTAAAAATTTCCAGAAGAATCTGAAGGAATGCCCGTGTACGTATGAACCGTGTTCGCGAAAAGGGTATTGCTGCGAGTGCCTGCAGTATCATCTGAAGAACGGCGGGCTCCCGGTTTGCGTTAAAAAATAACAAAAATATAAAAGGAGAGGGGGTGAATGAGAATGGCGGAGAAAGTATTGAAATGCGGTATAAAAAAGGCAAAGGGATATCTTTATTTCATCGATAAGAAAGGAGATATTTCCAGAGCAAAGATGGCAAGAGGCGGAAGAAAAAAGAAGAGAAGAAGGTAAAAACACACACCCCTCACCCTAACCCTCTCCCCAAAGGGGAGAGGGGAGGGTGAGGGGCATCATCTATGCGACTGCTAGTAATAATCCTACTATTTGCACTCCTTTTTATTTCCCAGATAAATACTATAGTAGATGTTGATTTGTGGTGGAATCTTAAGACAGGTGAACATATTATAAAAAATCTCGAGATCCCGCGAGTCGACATCTTTTCTTATACGTTAAAAGACAGACCCTGGATAGACCACGAATGGCTTTCCCAGGTTTTTTTCTACCCCATCTTTTTTAAATTTGGCTTGGTCGCGCTCAATATACTCAAGGCGTTTATTATATCTTCATGTTTTTTAATACTTTTCTTTCTCGTATATTCCAGGCGCAATAAGCTTATTTTTCCGATATTTTTTACGCTCCTTTCTTTACTGGCTTTTAACTATAGGTCGTTTTTAAGGCCAGAGATCTTTTCATATCTGTTTTTATGTGTATTCCTCTATATACTTGAAAAAGAAAAACAGTTATATATCCTTCCGTTTTTACAGGTCATTTGGGTAAATTTTCACGGCTATTTTATATTAGGACCTATTCTGGTATTTCTATATGCTTTAGGAGAGCTTCTTGCAGGGGATAAGGCTAAATCAAGGAAATTTGTGAGAGTTTTGGTATGGATATCTTTAGTATGCTTGATCAATCCATATTTTTATAAGGGCGCGCTATACCCTTTACGGATACTGTTGGATGTTTTTACCGAGCAGAAACTTATGATGCAACACGTACACGAATTAATGATGCCCATAAGGTTTAGCTTTAATAGATATCTTTTTTTCTGGATATTTGCGATATTTACAAGCTTTACCTTTATTATCAATCTTAAACGGGTGAAGATAAAGCATATCCTTCTTTTTGCTTTTTCATTTTTTTCTTCGTACATGGCAATAAGAAACGGGCCTATTTTTATATTCCTGGGCATGTTTACGGCTTCTGTAAATCTGGACGAGAGAGGGTTGCTAGCCAGGATAGATGAAAAAAAATACTATCCCGCCATAATTTTGATTATGATAATAGCCATATATTTTTTTATATCTGATAAGTATTACGATGCGACAGGTCAGTTCTTATTTAAAAGGACCAGCTCCGGATTCAGTAGACTTTTGATACCGTCTGGCGCGTGTGATTTTTTACAAGAAAATAATATAGATGGGCGCATATTTAACACGTCTGATTTCGGACCATATATAGCCTATAGATTTTATCCTGATAAAAGGATATTTATAGATACCCGCACGGATTTATACAAGGATGATTTTTATAATTTATACATGCGGGCCCAGAATTATCCTAACGAATGGCGCGCGCTCCATAAAGAATATGGATTTAATATTGTTCTATTAAGGCATTTCTTTTCCGGCACAGAGAGGATATTGAGATTTTTACATGAAGATAGTAATTGGAAACTGGTTTATTATGACATAAATTCCTGTGTGTTTTTAGAGGTCATCCCAAAGAATGAAGAATTTATCAATAGATTCGGGATTGACTTTAGGGCAAAGACCCTGGTGGATTCGGATATCGGTTTAAATACGGCGATATTTTTTGAAAAGATAGGTGAGGGCGACTTTGCAGAGAAGGCTTATGTTAAATTGTTAAAGAATAACCCTCGACTCCTGCAGACAGGAAATAATCTGGCGACAATTTATACAAATACCGGGAGACATGAAGAGGCCATAAGACTTTTGGAGGAATTATTGCAGGTACATCCCGGGTCAGCAGAACTCCATGCTAATTTAGGAACCGCTTATTTAAGTTTGAGAAGAAGACAAGATGCCCGTCTTTATCTAGAGAAATCTCTAAGATTAAATCCTTATTTAAGGAATGCCTGTTATACATTGGGTATTATATATCTTGAAGCAGGAGAAGTTGATAGGGCAATAGGGCAGTTTGTAAAGTATTTGAGATTAAATCCTTATAATGCAGGTGTCCATAGGATCCTGGGTGACATCTACACGCAAAAAGGCCTTTCACAAAAGGCCGTTTCGGAATATAATGAGGCAAACGCGCTTGACGGCAAGGAGATATGATGGAAGGGAAGTTTATAAAGATAGTTGGGGCGAAGGAGCATAATTTAAAGGATATCAGCGTCAATATCCCGCGCAACAAGCTTACCGTGATCACTGGTTTAAGCGGTTCAGGGAAGTCGTCGCTTGCCTTTGATACTATATATGCTGAAGGACAGCGCAGGTACGTGGAAAGTCTTTCCGCTTATGCCCGCCAATTTTTAGAGCAGCTCGAGAAGCCAGACGTGGAATATATCCAGGGCATGTCTCCCGCGATTTCTATTGAGCAGAGGAGGGCGGGAGGCAATCCGCGCTCCACTGTGGCTACCACTACAGAGATCTATGATTACCTGCGGCTTCTTTTCAGCCGTATAGGCACGCCTTATTGCTACAAATGCGGTCAGAAGATACAGCATCAGAGCCAGGATGAGATGATCGATAAGATCCTGGAGTATCCCAAAGGCACAACGCTTTTAATAATGGCGCCTGCTGTAAGAGGCAGAAAAGGAGAGTATGTAAAATTATTCGGCGAGTTAAAAAAACAGGGTTTTGTCAGGGCCAGGCTGGATAAAAAAATAATCTCCCTCGACGATAAAATAAAGCTGGATAAGAATAAAAAACATAATATCGAAGTGGTGGTTGACAGGCTTACTATTGATAGCGAGGTCAGGGAAAGACTTGCTGATTCTATTGAAATCGCGCTAAAGGTCGGCAAGGGATTGGTCCTGGTATCAGAGCTGTCCAAGGCTAAGCCTTGGACAGGCAATTCTGTCCAAGGCTTAGCCTTGGACAGGCAAGAGGTATTGTTCAGCGAATTATACTCTTGTCCAAAATGCGGGGTAAGCTATGAAGAGATCGAGCCGCGCATATTTTCTTTTAACAGTCCTTATGGCGCGTGCCAGGTGTGCGCCGGGCTCGGGACCAAGATGGAGATAGATGTTGATCTTGCCATACCCGATAAGACAAAGTCATTGAGAGAAGCGATAAAGCCGTGGAGGGTCGGAGGAAAGAGGATCGTCCTGCATTATAGAAGGCTTTTAAGAAGAATGGGCGCTGAACACGGATTTGATATTGACACGCCGTTCAATGATATCCCTAAAAATGTGAGGGATATTATTCTTTATGGCACAAAGGGCACTGAATGGGGCAGGTTTGAGGGCGTGGTGCCAAATCTTTTAAGGCGGCTGAAGGTAACAGACAGTGATTTCATGCGGCAGGAGATCAATAAATATACCAGCGAATCCACATGTCCCGCCTGCAATGGAAAAAGGCTAAGGCCGGAGAGTTTATCCATAAAGATAAAGGAGATGTCTATAAGCGATATCTCCGAGCTTTCAATAAAAGAATCGGGCAGGTTCTTTTCCTCTCTAAAGCTCTCTACTAAGGAAGAAAAAATCGCGCATCAGATCCTGAAAGAGATAAAAGAGCGGTTGAATTTCATGACAAACGTGGGCCTGGATTATCTTACGCTTAACAGGCAGAGCTCTACTCTTTCAGGCGGCGAGGCGCAGAGGATACGACTGGCCACTCAGATAGGCGCCGGGCTTGTCGGAGTGGTCTATATTTTAGACGAGCCTAGCATTGGCCTGCATCAAAAGGATAATTCAAAGTTACTGGATACCTTAAAAGCGTTAAGGGATCTGGGTAATACCCTGATAGTCGTCGAGCACGACGAGGCCACGATAAGGAGCGCTGATCATATAATAGACCTGGGGCCGGGCGCTGGAAAACATGGCGGCTATATAGTGGCTGAAGGCAGGCTGGAGGATATTTTAAAATCAAAAGAGTCTCTTACAGGAAAATACCTGCGCGGTAAATTAAAAATAGCCATGCCAAAGAAAAGGAGAAAGCCGGATAAGGAGAGATCCCTTATTGTGCGCGGCGCAAAAGAACATAATTTAAAAAATATAGACGTGGAGATACCTTTGGGTCTTTTTGTGTGCGTGACAGGTGTTTCAGGTTCTGGCAAGTCTACGCTTGTCGACGACATACTATACGCGGCCCTGGCAAAACATATTTACGGTTCAAGGACAAGACCAGGATTGCACGAAAGAATAGAGGGATTAAAGAATATTGACAAGGTCGTGGTGGTTGACCAGAGCCCTATTGGCAGGACCCCCAGATCCAATCCCGCGACATATACAGGCGTATTTTCTTTTATAAGAAATCTTTTTGCAAGGCTTCCGGAATCAAGGATGAAAGGATTTAATCCTGGACGATTTAGTTTTAATGTAAAAGGCGGTAGGTGCGAGGCATGCCAGGGCGATGGCATTAAAAAGATAGAGATGCATTTTTTACCGGATGTATATGTGAAGTGCGAGGTGTGTAATGGCAGACGGTATAATCACGAGACGCTCCAGGTATTGTATAAAGGTAAATCCATTGCAGATGTCCTGGAGATGACAGCAGAGGAAGCCACAGGACTTTTTAAAAACATACCTCACGTAAATCAAAAGTTAAAGATACTGAATGATGTGGGGCTCGGATACATTGAGCTGGGCCAGTTTGCAACCACTCTTTCAGGCGGCGAGGCGCAGCGCGTGAAACTGGCAACAGAACTCTCAAAGATCGGGACAGGCAAGACCCTGTATATACTTGACGAGCCTACAACAGGCCTGCACTTTGCCGACATTGACAAGCTTCTCAATGTGTTACACGCGCTAGTGGAGGCGAAAAATACTGTCCTGGTGATCGAGCATAACCTTGACGTGATAAAATCAGCAGACCACATAATCGACCTTGGCCCGGGAGGCGGCGACTCTGGCGGCGAGCTCGTAGCCTTCGGCACGCCAGAAAAGGTCGTAAAAAATCCTTCCTCGTACACAGGCTCATACCTGAAAAACCATATCCATAGCTAAAAGAAGGTCTGTTCGCTCAGCTGAAAATTTCCCCCTCACCACAAGAGTCTAGTATTAGAGCGGCTCGGGGTCGCCTTTTATTTTGCATTTGCTCGCAGACCTCCTTTTAGCTTTTACAAGCGAAGTTAACATAACAAGTTGACAAATCTGACATTGTCAAAATTGTCAACTTATACCGCTTTTTGTTAACCTCTTGCAATTATTTAAGTTGCAAGAGGTTTTTATTTGAGATATAATTTTAATATGAATATCAAGGAAAGATTCAAGCGATGGTCCAAATTACGTTTTGCAATAATGTATCCTCTCGGTGTATTTGTAGTTCTTTTTTCAAATTCTGACGACAGATCGATCATGGCGAGTATATGGTTTATTATAGCTGGATTACTTCTCAGGTTATGGGCGAATAGTTATGCTATAAAAATGGATAGACTCACTACTTCCGGGCCATATGCATTTGTTCGCCACCCGCTTTATTTAGGTACAATGTTAATTATTATAGGTTTTGTTATTATGTTAAAAATTTACTATATAGGAGTATTATTTGTTATTCTTATAGCAGCTGTGTATTATGATACAATAAAAAAAGAAGAGGCAATGTTAGAAATAAAGTTCAAAGAGGCATATCTTAGATATAAAGGAAAAGTCAGGGCTATGTTACCGACCTTATCAGCTTATGTTGGGGGAGAAAAGTGGCCGTTTAGTTTTAAACGCTTAATCAACAGCCAGGAATATAAGCCATTTCTTTGGGTAATAATTCTTATGATAGCATTTCACTTAAAAGACGAGATAATGATAGAACGCGAAGCAATGGATGCGAAAATATGGATGTTGTTTATAAGTGCGTTTATATTAGGGATGATTGACATCCTGGGAGAATTAGCAAGATATCGAAAGAGTGTTTTATTCTAACCTGGTTAGATTTGTCAGATTAAACTAGCTTGTCTCTTCGGTCAGGGGAGTCTGAAAAAAGAGATATCTCGCATTTTTCCCTTGCCTAAAAGCCTGGCTAGTGCTATATTTAGAAGCAATGCGTAGTATAGCGGGTATATATATTATATTAGCTGCAATATTAGTGCCTTTAACGACGCTTCATGCCCAGTCAATAGAGGATAGTGATTTCATACTTGCCAGAAAATCATTCCAGGACGGATTCTACGACATAGCTGCCAGGACGTTCGAGAGGTTCATAGCTGAAAGGCCGCAGGACCCTGATGTCCTTGAGGCGCAACTGTTATTGGGCGAGTCACTCGTGCATCTTGCAAGATACAGTGATGCCATGGCTGAGCTGGATAGAGTCATAACGTCTGACGAAACAGCCTCTTTCAAGGACGAGGCCCTCTACTGGAAGGCAGAGATATATTTCAGGACACGGGATTTTGAAAAGGCAAAAGAGCTTTATGCCAGTTTATTGAGAGATTTTCCTTCATCCGAATACATCCCGTACGCCGAGTATTCTACGGCATGGTCCCTGTCCGAGGGAAAAGAATACGAACAGGCCCTTGATAAATTCAATTCGTTTTTATCCAGCCATCCTGAAAGTGAACTAAAGGACGAGGTGGAGTTAAAGATAGGCGAGATCCTGCATATGCTCAAGCAGTACGAGGATTCCAACAAGCGCCTTTCAGGATTTATCTCATCTGGAAAAGATCCAGAAAAATTATCAAGGGCGCATTTTTATATTGCGGAGAATTTCTATTATCTGGGAGATCATGATAGTGCAATAGAGTCCTACAAAAAATCCCTCAGCATGAGCAGCGACCCTGGCAGGGACATGCACGCGATGTATGGAAAGGCCTGGAGCTATATCAAGGTACATAAATACGATGATGCGATCAGGGAGTTCGAGACGCTTAAGGCAATAAAAAAGGATAGCGCCCTTATGGATTCTGTATTGTTCGGCCAGGCCGAGGCCTTTGCGAAGATGAAGAAGTTTGACGAGGCATTGAAGTATTATTCGGAAATCATCGAGGGGTTTCCCAGGAGCAGCTGGCTGGTCAACGCGTATCTTGGCAAGGGCGAGGCGATGTACCAGCTGGGGTTATACGAGGACGCGCTGGCCGTATTTAGCGAAGGCCTGAAGATGTTTCCCTTGAGCGAACACTCGGATGACATGCGTTATAATTTAGGGTGGATCTATTTCAAACTGGACAGGCACAGCGAGGCCATGGCCGAGTTTAGCAGGGTCATAAAAGAGACAAGCAGTGATTTCTACCGCATATCATCTTATTGCAGATTGGGTGACGCGTATCTCGAGACAGGCGAACCCAAGAAGGCGCTGGATGTTTACGACATGGTTTTGAAAGAGGCCAATGTAAATCCAGACGCTATCTTTGGCTACGTTGATTACGCGCAATATCAGATAGGCCGCATCCTGTTTAAATTAGAAAGATACGAGGGCGCCATACTCGCGTTCCAGAGCTTATTGAAAAATTATCCTGAGTCAAGGAATGTCGAGGATGCCAGGTTTGGCCTGGCCGTTTCATATTTTAGAAAAGAGGATTTTGACTCGTCGATCAGGGAATTAAACGGACTCCTTAAACAATTTAAAAATACCCACCATAAAGAAGAAGCGCATTTTCACCTGGCAAGCGCTTATTATAATCTGGCAGATTATAATAAGGCGCTGCGCATGTTTAAGGAGATGTCTTCCCAGGATACATCTTCTGAATCCTCGCGCCGGGCGTTTTACGAGATCGGATGGTGTTATTATAAACTAGGCGATGCCAAAAAGGCCCTGTCGCAGTTTGAGCAATACATCGCAGCCTATCCTGAGGGCGAGCTGTCACAGGACGCGCGTTTCTGGATAGCCGAACACTATGCGGACAAAAAAGATTTTGAGAATGCAGAGAAATATTTTCACGAGATCTCCGAACTTTATCCTGACGGGACCCTGGCAGACGACGCGGAATACAGGACCGCCTTGCTTTTTTATGAAAAAGAGGAAAACAATAAGGCCATCAGGATCCTGGACAGGCTGAAGGAAAAATTTCCAGACTCTGAGCTTGTGCCGGTGGCAGAACTCAAGATCGCCGAGATACTGATAAAGAAAAAGAATTTTTTAAAGGCGAAAGAGGTCCTGGAAAAGGTAATACTGGACTACAAGGATACGACATATGTAAGGGTCGGCTCAAGGCATCTCGGCGATATATCAAAGGCAGAGGGAGATCTCCAAAAGGCCATAGATTATTACAAGAATGCATTGACTTCGCGCCGCGGCGATTTCAACGCTAGCATACAATATACAATAGGAAGGCTTTACGAGGAGTTGGGCGATTTTGATAACGCGGTCGCGGAATACATGAAGGTCAGGTACGTGTATCCTGATTCCACGCGGACAGTGGTAGATTCGCAGCTGGCATGCGCGAAATTATTCGAGAAGCAGAAAAAATGGGATGAGGCAAAAAAGGTTTACAACAAGATATCATTGATGGACGCGAAGGAATCATCGTACGCAAGAGAACGGTTAAGCTGGATCAATAGAAACAAGCACTAATCTCTGCGGTTAAAAAAAGGAGGGTAAGATGTTCGAATTGATTCAAAAAGGCGGACCTGTGATGTATCCGATCATTCTTTGTTCAATATTGGCCTTTGCCATAGTAATAGAAAGGTTATTTCATCTTTACAAGGCAAAGATCGATACAAAGGATTTTATGAACAACATAGAGATTACCATAAAGCGCAACAGGATCGCAGAGGCGATAAAGATATGCGAAAAGACGCCAGGGCCTATTGCTCATATAATCAAGGCAGGCGTATTGAAGCACGATAGATCGCGACAGGAGATAAGGGAATCTATTGAGGATGCAGGGCATCAGGAAGTGCCCAGGCTCGAAAGGCATATCAGTCTTTTAGCTACAATAGGTCATATCTCTCCTCTACTGGGGCTCCTGGGTACTGTGACCGGAATGGTAAGGGCATTTCAGGTAATACAGGAGAAATCTATTTCCCTTAATCCTGTAAGTCCTGGTGATCTGGCTGGCGGCATATGGGAGGCGCTTTTGACTACAGTGGCAGGCCTTATTGTAGCTATTCCCACGATCGTGGCGTACAATTATTTGGTCAGCAAGGTCGAAGAGTTTGTGCTTGAAATGGAGCGGAGCGCTACAGAGGTGATAAATATACTGACACAAAGGGTATAGTAGATAAGGAGTCTTATATGCGATTTAAACGACATGTTCAATTTGAAAAAGGGCACCTTGACATAGCGCCGCTCATAGATTGTATCTTTTTGCTGCTGATATTTTTCCTGCTGACATCGAATTTTATATTCCAGCCAGGCATAAAGATAAATCTTCCAAAGGCCGTGACTAGCGAGGTCATCCAGGAAAATACAATAGTGATCACAGTGACCTCGGACAATAGATTTTATTTGAATGAAACACCTATAACCTTTAGGGAGCTAAAGAATAAACTAGAAAGCTCGGTGGGCAAGAACAAACCCATTCTGATAAAGTCCGACAGGGATGTCGCGTTAGGCAAGGTAGTGGGTATATGGGATTTTTGCAGGGACATCGGGATCACGCAGATAAATATCGCGACAAACCAGGAGGTTAGATAATAGCCAATGTTGCTTAGGGACCGCAATCTCAACATCGCGATACTCGCATCAGTTGCATGGCACCTTGTCTTTATGCTGCTAGTTACGCCTCTTCTGGTGAGCGGGAATGCAAAGAAGAATGCCACGAATATTTCTTTTTTAGGCTCTATTCTCGAAAACGTTGTCGCGATTCCAGAGAAGCCAATGGAATTAGATAAATCATCTTTTATGGAAAAGATCGAAAGAATAAAGGATATGGTTTTAGGGGAATTAAATTTGGGCCAGCCCGAGGCGATTTCAAAATCTAATGCCGCAGGATCAGATAAAGAAGAATTTGTTTCTTCTGCAAAGAAAGACAACCCGCCTATCTTTAAGTTGTGGCGCAAAAAGAGCAGGGGCAGGCAGGCGATCGAGTTCGAGGATGTCTTGATAGCCGGAGAAGCCAGGAACAGAATGGTGCTGTATAAACCGGGATTGCCGAAATTTTCTATTATGCTTTCTGATTTTGAGTCTGGTTATAACGTGGTCGTGGGGTTTAGGATATCGGGGCACGGGTTTGTTGAAAACCCGGAGTGCATTGTCTCAAGCGGCTCTTCAGAGATAGATGAATTATCTTTAAGGTATATCAGGAGATGGCAGTTTGTGCCGCATGACGATACCCAGCAGGCTGTCGTGCGCCTTAATTTTAGCAACCGATGATAAGGATAGATTTTTCTTTAGCGATCGGGTTGTATATTATTTTAACCGTATGTTTGGTTTTGGTGCTGTGGCTGGTCTTTGACAAAAAGAGGTCATCAGAGTCGTTCACGTCAGAAGAAAATTTTTTCTGGCAATGCAGCATATGCACGTATGTATACGTGGACAGCAAGCACAATACTCTTTCCCAATGTCCGCGATGCGGAAGTTATAATAAGAGAGAAGAATAACAGGCTAACAAAAGGAGGTACGTATGCCTGAGAAAAAGATGCAAGAGGAAAAACCGCCAATATCCCCGCCTTTAAAGGTATTGGAGTACAGGACTATTAGCAAGGGTTTTGGCTGGTGGTCTGCGGTAGTGCTAGTCGAGTCATGGGGTAATAAGAGATTATGCCTTTACCTGTGGCAGAAGTCAGACAATGGCTGGAAGAGAAAGCAGAAATACACTATTCACAGCCAGGAGCGTTGGCGTTTGATCTCAGAATCAGTGGAAGAGTTGCTAGAGGAATTGCAATAATCCACATAAGCAGAGGGGATGAAGATGATTGGAAAAGGTAATAGTAGAGGTGTAGCCTTTTTTATAACATTGGCGCTTTTACTGATATTGTCTATGGCTGCGCTGGTTTTTCTCTTAACCGCTTATAACTCTGCCAATATCAACGAGGCGCTTTATAGGAGAGAGCGGGCCCTGGTTGTGGCAGAAGCAGGGCTTTACTATGCCCTGTACCAGCTTAGAAACGACATTACCTATACAGGCGAGACCTTTCTAGCTGGTTCTGGCGTTATGCTAGATCTTATGCCTGATATGCCAGCTGGCACTGGTTGGTCCCTCATAATCACAATAACGCCATCCGGAGCTGGTGATCCAGGCGACTATGTGGTGAAATCCAAGGTCGACTACCCAAAAGCCACAGTTTTTTAGTTTATAGAACCAGATGTTGATAATTTCATAACTCTATATATGTAAAATAGTTATGTGCTTATATTTTTTTGTTTACCCGCCCAGTTTTACCCCCTCATCTTGACAAAGTAACTTCCTTATGGTATATTTGATTTCACCTAACTATAGGTAAGTCTATTAGGAGGTGTTATAAATGTCTAGACTCATGGATACTGATGAATTGGCCAACTATTTGAAGCTCGAGAAGCAGACTATTTACAATTGGCTCCACCAGAAAAAGATCTCAGGTATGAAGGTGGGGCATGTATGGAGGTTTGATAAGCGTTCAATTGATAAATGGTTGCGTTCTAATATGACAGAGGCCAAAAGCAAGACAAAATAGGGATTTTTATGGGTAAAAACATGTTCTCTATTGGAAAACAGGTTGTGGGGTTACATGTCGGAAACAATACTGTAGACCTTGTTGTGCTTAAAGGCACATTGCAGGGTCCGAGGCTTGTTAAATTCGGACAGACTTATATATATCCCAAAAAAGAAGCACAGCAGATTTTGCCCGAGCCTACAGATGCTGCGGCGGCTGATACAAAAGCGCCTAAACAGGAAACAAAGAAGACCAGGGATGAATATATAATAGAGGCTATAAAGAGGGTCTTTAAAGAAAATAATGTGAAACCCGGAAATGTCGTGAGCGCTATTTCCAGCGAAGAGACAATGGTGCGTTATTTTCAGATGCCGAAGATACCAGTAAAGGAATGGGTCTCAGCGATCGAGTTTGAGGCAAAGCGCTACATACCTTTTCGCATGGAAGATGTTGCCTCGGATTATCAGGTAACAAAAGGCCCGTCTTCAAGGACTAACATGGACGTGGTGTTTGTCGCGGTCAAGAAAAAGACCGTATCTGACTTTGCGATTTTACTTGAAAAGGCTGGCGTGAAGCCGATGATCATAGAGCCCGCGCCTTTCAGTCTCATAAGGGCCTTTAACGCAGCCGAACAGATAAACAACAAGGTCAATACCGCAATCGTTAATATAGATTCCAAAAATGCCAATATCAATATCCTCAGAAACGGCGTGCCTTATATAATCAGGGATATACCGCTGAGCGAAGGCGATAGTTCAGACAAATCGCTCGAACCCATATTTGAGAAGCTCCTTTCCGAGATAAAACTCTCCTTTGATTTTTATGAAAAACAATTTCCTTCCGAGGTGATAGATAAAATAATCATCTATTCTAGTCTTCCTCTTGAGAACTGGCACGAGATAGTGGGGAAGGAACTGCAGATACCCATAGAGGTAGGAGATCCTTTGAGAGGTATAAGGATTAAAAAACTGGGCGGGACAAAGGTCGGCAAGGGCGTGGTTCCCCCAAAGCTTGCCATTGCGTTCGGCCTGGCGCTGCGCGGCCTGTCAGAGCCTTTTATAGACGTGAACCTGTGGAAAGAAAAGGTGTTGGCCTATAAATCAAAAGAGGTATTTTTAAGGACGTTATTCCTGGAGGCGTCTGCCGCGATATTTTTGTTGATAGTATTAAAGCTCGTGTGCATAAAGGGTATAGCGCCTCTGGCAAAAGAATATGATCACACCTTGTCTGAGAGGCCAAGGGCAGGCATCAGCATAAAGGATGATTCCATAGAGTCGTTGGAGAGGATGAAAAACAAGATGGACGCGAGAAAAAATCTATTGGAAAAGATCATAAGCACCAGGACATATTTTACAGATCGCATGGTCGGTCTTGCGGAAGTCGTGCCTGATAATATATGGCTGACTGATGTTGATTTCAAGGAAGAGGTAAATGAAAAGGATGCCTCCATGATCATCAGACAGCTTACTATAAAGGGTTATTATCTTATAGATAAGGGCGCGAATGAAACAGATATCATCAATAATTTTCTATTAGACCTGAAGGAAAGCGGACTGATAGAAAAGGGCATGAAAAAGGCTGATATCGTTTCCGTCGAGAGGACAGAGTTGTACGGGGAAAAGATCGCGAGTTTCAAGATCGTGTTTACAGGACCTTAAGATATGAAAAAGAGAGAGAATAAAAAACCGAATAGTATTATTGTCATGAGCGCGGTAATAGTCCTGGCCACGCTTGCCATAGGCGTGCTTTTGATTTTTATGCCGTTTTTGAATAACCGCAGATCCCTGCGCGCCAGCATACTGAACGAGAGAGACAGGAATGTGCTTCTCGGGACAGTGAGGGCGCTGGACAAACACCTCAAGGTTTACGAAGACAGGGTGCCTGAGGGAAGAGGGGTTTCATGGCTTTTGAACGAGGTCTCTAACATGGCAGCAAAGGAAAAGATAGAGGTGTCATCTATCAAACCCGGTTCGCCGGAAGACAGGGGTTCTTATACTAAATTATATGTCACACTTGACACTATTTCGGATTATCATAAGCTTGGAAAATTTATAGCAAGCATTGAATCGTCAGGGAAATTCTTGAAGGTGGAAGATATAAAGATAAAGCGGCTTGATTTTGAAGGGGATTTCAAGGAAGACGAATCAGATTTTTCAGCGTTTGACGCTAAGGGTCACATCGTGATAAGCACGTTCGTATTAAAGGAATAAAAAATGGCTGACAAAGACCCTAAAAGACAACAAATGGAATATATGGCTGTAGGCGCGCTTGTCCTGGCAGCGCTTTTTGTAGGCGTATCTAAATTCAAGAAAAAGGCCCCGGATGACGAGGTCTTTTCCAGAAAACAGTTTGAGGAAAAATGGGCAGACGTGAAGGTATTAGAGGCAAATGTGCCAAAGAGAGAAAAAGGCGCGCAGTATGCGACCGAGACAGAGAGGATTCCTTTGAAGAGTCCCTTTGAGGAAGAAGATCTGGATGTAGACGAGGATGTTACCCTTCCCTCAATGACTTTTCAGGGCATGGTCTGGAGCAGCGTAAGGCCGCAGGCGATCATCAATAGCAAGGTATATGATAAAGGCGAGGTCATAGAGATAGTGGCGGGCGAAGGCATAGACAAGATCCTGATCGAGGATATTGCCCGGGACGGTATATATTTAAGGTACAAAGGCCGGCAGTTTATAGTAAGGCCAAAATAAAAGGGAGGTTGAAAATGAAGATAATAAGATTATTGGTAGCTCTGGTGTTTGGTGTTTTTATGGCTGTACCTTTAACAACAACAATAGCAATAGCGTCAAATGGGACGTCTGTAGCGTCTATCGAGGCAGGGCCGAGCCCTGGCAACTCGATCTCTATGGATTTTCAGGATGCGAACCTGAAGACTGTCTTGAAGATATTCTCGCAGCAGTCTGGCCTGAATTTTGTCGCGGGCCAGAATGTGCAGGATAGGACAGTCACGATTTATTTTGACGGGGTTACAGTGGAGGACGCGTTGAACCATATCATGAACGCGAATAACCTTGTCTACGAGCAGGAGCCCGGTAGTTCCATATTTATAGTAAAGGAGTCTGGTGCCCCAGAGGTCGAGACCCTTACAAAGATATATGAATTAAGATATGCTCAACTAACGCCGCCTCCTGCAGAGGAGGGCGCCACAGAAGACGATGTGGCAGACATCTTATCTGTTATGGAAGGCGTGATTTCTGAGAACGGAAAGCTGGTAGCAGACAAAAGGTCAAACTCACTTATTATAACTGATGTCCCGAGCCAGTTTGCTGTAATCGAGGACGTTTTAACGAGATTGGACACACGCACGCCTCAGGTTATGATTGAGGCAGAGATACTGGAGACCACGACTACTGTAGCTGACAAATTTGGAGTGAATTGGTCAGGCTATTGGGGCGCGTATAGCGGACCTTCTTTTTATACTATGGCGCCATTCAGAGGGGTGTTGACCAAGGATAGCGCTATGGGAGAAGGGATCTCTTCGTCTGGCAGTGTGAGTTTTTCCGGAAACAATGCCATGAGTTTTGCTATAAGGGCGATAAAGGCAGATACTGATACAAGGATCTTAGCAAGGCCAAAGGTGCTTACGTTAAATAATGAAAAAGCGATCATAGAGCTTACTGCAGAGACTGCTGTAGCTACTATGACAAGTACTACAAGCATGGGAGCAACCGAGACTAATAAAACTGAAGGCGCAGAGAGGATAAATACAGGCATAACACTGGAAGTCACGCCTCAAATAAACAAGGATGGTTATATAACCATGCATATAAAGCCCGAGGTCATAGTGCCTGTGCTTTCAAGTTTTTTTGCAGGAACGGGAACCGGAGCAAAATATGTAGATCCGCAGACCAGAAGCACAGATACCACTGTCAGGGTAAAGAATGGAGAGACTGTTGTAATAGGGGGGCTTATATCCAGGGATGATACTTATGTTGCCGAGAAAGTGCCTTTCTTGGGAGATCTGCCTCTTTTAGGCGCGGCATTTCGCTATAAAACAAAAGATAAGCAGGATAAGGAACTCCTGATATTCATTACTCCTCGCATCATAGATGATACTGCATATACCTTGGCCAATATCTCCGAACGCGAGCAGGAAAAACCAAAGGCAGTAAGAGAGAAAGAGATCAAGACAGTGCTGGATCTGCTGGGACATGATGGCTAATTTGACAAATTAGAAGGATGAGATGAAGAAATCAAAAGATAAATTAGGCAAGATACTGCTGAACGAAAAGGTCATCACTGAAGAAGAACTGAAAAAGGCCATCGAGGTCCAGAAAAAAGAAGGGACTAAACTCGGTGAAGTCCTGGTGAACCTCGGCCTTGTTTCAGAGAAGGATATTGTAGTTGCCCTGGCAAAACAATTATCCATCCCTTACGCCTCTTATTCAAAAGGTCTTTTAAAGCCAGTGCTGGATCAGGCCCTTGAGAAAATGGTGCCAGAGGAATATGCCCGCAGGCACACGCTGCTGCCGATTTCAAAACACCTTAATTCCCTCACAGTCGCATTTGCGGACCCGCTGGATCTGATTACAATAGACAACCTGAGGCACATGACAGGCTGCGAGATAAATCCTATCATAGCTTCAAAATCAGACCTTCAAAGGGCAATGGATGAATTCTATGGAAGAGAGGATTTACTAAAAGACGCGATAAGCGATTCGTACGAAATCGAGGAATTTAAGGTAGAAAAACAAGCTGAAGACCAGAACCTGAGCCTTGACGAGCTTATTGCGCGCGCAGAAGAAGCGCCTGTGGTAAAGCTCGTGGATCTATTGTTGATGCAGGCGATAAAGGACAGGGTCAGTGATATACATATAGAGCCATTCAGGGAAAAGATAAATATAAGGTACAGGATAGACGGCGTGCTTTACGAGATACCGCCTCCTGCAAGGCACCTCTTGTCGGCTATTGTATCCAGGATAAAGATATTGTCAAATCTTGACATAGCAGAAAGGCGGCTTCCCCAGGACGGCGCGTTTTTAGTGAAGGTCGATAAAAAGGCCATAGATATCCGTGTCTCCACAGTGCCTGCCATTTATGGCGAAAAGGTAGTAATGAGGATACTGGATAAATCTGCCACGCCTTTGGATCTAGGCCGGCTTGGTTTTGAGCCGAAGGAGCTGGAGAATTTCAGAAAGGCAATTTTCAGTCCGCATGGTTTGATCCTGATCACAGGACCTACGGGAAGCGGAAAAACAACAACACTCTATGCGGCGCTCAGTGAAATGAAGAGTCCGCGTAAAAATATCTCGACAGTAGAAGATCCTGTAGAGTATAAACTTGAAGGCATAAACCAGATCCAGATAAAACCAGGCATTGGCCTGACATTTGCCGCTGCATTAAGGGCATTCCTTAGGCAGGACCCTGATATCATAATGGTCGGAGAGGTCAGGGATCTTGAGACAGGGCAGATATGCATACGCGCGTCTCTTACAGGACATTTAGTGTTGAGCACCTTGCATACAAATGACGCGCCCAGCGCGATATCAAGGCTTATAGATATAGGCATAGAACCATACCTGATAAGCTCTTCTCTGATAATTGTCGGGGCGCAGCGTCTTGTCCGAAGACTTTGCCCTGAGTGCAAAGAGGCATACGAGACAACGCCGGACCTGATCCGGGATTTCAAGATAAAGCAGGACCTCTTGTATAAACCAAAGGGCTGCCCTGCGTGCAACCATACAGGATATAGAGGTCGTGTTGCAATATACGAGATGATATTGATAGATGATAAACTAAGAGAAATGATTTCAAGAGGCGCGGGTCTGGGCGAGATAAAGAAGCTGGTCCGCGAAATGGGTATACGTTCACTTTTCGATAGCGGCATCAAAAAGGTGGAAGAGGGGATCACGAGTATGGAAGAGGTACTGAGCATCACAATGGCAGGAGAGGTATAGCATGCCGTTTTTTAAATACGTAGCAAGAGATAAATCAGGCAAGCTCATGGAAGAGACGATAGAGTCTGTGTCTCAGGAGGATGTTGTAAATTCCCTGCAGGCAAGGGGTATTTTTATCGTGTCTATAGGCCGCGCAGTTGAAGTAAAACTCGCGAAAAAGGTCCACAGGAAATATCACAGGGGAGTTAGTCTACAGGACCTTATAATGTTTTCCAAGGAATTAGCCACGCTTTTAAGTTCAGGAGTGACGCTTATAAAGAGTCTGGATATATTGTGCAAGCAGATAGAGTCCCAGACATTATTGCGTGCCGTGGAGACGATAAAGAAGGACGTAGAAGGCGGTTACACATTTCAGAACGCGCTAAAAAAACATACCAAGATATTTTCTGCTTTCTGGATCCACCTGGTGGAGACAGGCGAGGCGAGCGGACACTTGCCTGCCAGCCTCGAGCAGCTCGCGACATATTTAGAAGAAAGCGCTGACCTGAGAAAAAAGATAGTATCTGCCATGATCTATCCCATAATACTCATTTGCGTCGCGACAGGAGCCATAGCGATATTTTTACTAAAGATCATTCCTATATTTACAGAGATATTCGCGGGGTTTAATGCCGAGCTGCCCTTGCTTACACAGATAGTCATTACTATAAGCGATATTGCAAAAAAGTATTTTCTGGTCGCGGTAGGATCTGGCGTGGCGTTATTTTTGGTTCTAAGGAAATACGTCTCTACGGAGACGGGCAGGCTGCAGTTTGATACGCTTAAACTAAAATTACCCATGGTAGGTCCGTTGATGCTTGAGATATCCACGGAGAGATTCGCGAGTGGGCTGGGTACGCTTATTAAAAGCGGCGTGCCTATACTCCACGCGCTCGAGATAGCTGAAAAGACAGCAGGCAACAAGATAATGGAGCAGGCCCTAAGAGACGTGAAGACCTCTGTAAGGGACGGTAAAGGCATGGCGCAGACCATGGAGCAGAGCGCGCTATTCTCGCCGCTTGTCGTCCAGATGGTTGGCGTGGGAGAAGAGATAGGGGAACTGGCCAAGATGCTTGACAGGATAGCCGTGTTTTATAAAGAGCGCGTCAACACCTTTATAGATCGGTTCACCACGATGTTCGAGCCGCTGGTCCTGGTTTTCATGGGTGTAGTAGTGGGTGTTTTGGTCATAGCGATGTTTATGCCTATATTCAGTATATCCAGCGCAATAAAGTCGTCTGGTTAATATAGATGAAATCGTTTGACATAACGGAATTATAAGGTATAATTTTAGGTAAGAAAAAAAACAAAAGGAGGGTAGCATGAAGAGGCATGGTTTTACGCTGGTAGAGGTGTTGATTGTCGTCATAATCATAGGTATCCTTGCTGCTATAGGTATACCTCAGTTCGCAGCTTCGATTGAAAAGGCAAAGGGCGGCGAGGCAAGGGCAGGTCTTGGCCACATACAGACAGCAGAAAAGATATATTTTGCAGAAAAAGAACTGTATACGCCTACAATCGCTAACCTTGATATAGTCTTGAACGAGCGATATTGGACCTTTTCCATAAACACAGGCGATGCGTCAGGATACCTGGCTACTGGTACCAGGTCAGGCGGCATAAGATTTGTTGGCCAGACAATAACAATGGACGCAAACGGTACAATAAGCGGCACCTGGGAATTCATCAGGTAAAAATCTTATATGAATAGGGAGGTGGTATTATGACAAAGAGAGGGTTTACTCTTTTAGAGGTTCTTATCGTTGTTATTATTATAGGTATACTTGCTGCAATAGCCATGCCGCAGTATATGTCCACGCTTGAAAAGGCCAGGTCTGGCGAAGCGATGACAAATATAGGAACTATCAGGACTTCTCTGGACAGGTATTGGTATGAGAAGCTTGCGCTACCGAGTAATAATGATTTTAGTGTTTTGGACATAGCTGATCCGAATGATCAGAACCAGAGGATGTGGAATTATTATTTTACTGATGGCGGGACCGATGCTACGACAAGAAAATATACCGTGACCGCGTATCGTTATAAAAACGCCACCGAAGACACGAACACATATGTGATATGGACCCAGACAGACAATAACACGGGAGCGATCACAAAAAGCTCAAATATAGGGGGTTAAGAGCGGTAGCTAAAAGGTCTTGCATGAAACATCTTATGCGTAAACACGGCTTTACCTTAACAGAGTTATTGGTCGTAGTTATAATAATCGCTATTCTCGCTGTCCTGGCCCTTCCCATGCTTGTTAAGACCCTGGAAAAGGCAAAGGTGGGCGAGGCAACAAGCAATTTGAATCTAATCAGGACTGGCCAGAAGATATATTTTCTCGAAAACAATACCTTTACCAGTACTCTCACCTCTTTGAATATAGAGAATCCCAATGACCAGACAGACCGTTATTTCTATTACGAGGCTTCTTCAGCCGGAGATACCATTACAGATAATTTTACTGCCAAGGCAATAAGAGGAAGCACTGGTGCCAAGGCAGCTTCCAGCACCTATGACAAGGATTTATACACTATTCAGAAGCAAGGCGCCATAGTAGGAAGATTTACTGACGGCACTGTGCAGAAAGAGCCATAAAATAAATCCCCCATGCAGCTAAAAGACCTGCTGAACCTGATGGTTGAAAAAAAAGCGTCAGACCTTCATATCACAGTAGGTCTGTCGCCTCAGCTGAGGATCGATGGAAGGTTAGTAGTCTTAGACGGGTACCCTCCTTTAACCCCCCAGGATACAAAAGAATTAGTATACAAGACATTAACCGAACAGCAGAGAGAGGTCTTTGAGAAAAAGAAAGAGCTGGATGCCTCTATAGGCGTAAAGGATCTCGGACGCTTTAGGATCAATGTCTATAGACAGCGCGGTTCAATAGGTATGGCAGTTCGCCTCATACCTTTTAAGATACCTGGGTTGGATGAGCTCGGGCTGCCCAAGGTGGTAAAGTCGTTTGCAGACAAGACAAGCGGACTGGTTTTAATAACAGGCGCTACTGGCAGCGGTAAATCCACTACGCTTGCCAGTATGATAGAGTATATAAATTCAAAACGCTCCTGCCATATAATATCAATAGAAGACCCAATAGAATATCTTCACAGGCACAAGAAGAGCACGATAAACCAGAGAGAGCTTGGCGTGGATACCGGGTCTTTTCAGGAGGCGATAAAACATGTGTTCAGGCAGGACCCGAATATAGTCTTGATAGGAGAGCTGCGTGACCTCGAGACAATAAGAGGCGCATTGACGCTGGCTGAGACAGGCCATCTCATATTCGGGACGCTGCATACAATAGACGCGGTGCACGCCATAAACAGGATTACGGATGTATTTCCTCCATACCAGCAGCAGCAGGTGAGGATGCAGCTTTCAATGGTGCTTGTGGGCATCATTGTGCAGCAGCTGATTCCCAGGAAGGACGCTAAGGGCAGGGTGGTCGCAATAGAGATCATGAATATGGTGCCAGCCATTCAGAATCTTATAAGAGAGAATAATCTTCATCAGATCTATTCGTTGATCCAGATGGGGAAGAAGTACGACATGTGCACCATGAATCAGTCATTCGCTGATCTGTATAATAAAGGTATCATAACCTGGGAAGAGGCGTTTTCACGCAGCACCAACCCGCAGGAACTGATCTCCCTCGCCAAACGCTAAGTTGACAATTTTGACAATGTCAATTTTGTCAACTTGAGGAGCTGCATGAATAAAAAAGGTCTGACACTCATAGAAATAATGATATCAGTGTTGATACTTCTTATCATATCGGCAGGGATATTGTCTGCGTTTATTGGCGGTCACCAGCTCATGAATCGCTCGCGGCACAGGCTGCAGGCATTGAATTTTGCAAGAGAGGCAATAGATACATTGAGATGTAATTATACGTATGGCTCTAGCGAGATGTTAGAAGGCGCGCACGATAGCGTAACAGATCCTGCAATATGCGCCAGTGGTAATATTATCAGGGATGAAATGGCTGCCTTGAATTCCGGCATTCTTACATATACTGTGACACTCGACCTTAATGGGTATAAAAAGTTAGGAGTTACCATTGACTGGACTGAGATCGCGTTTTAAATATAAGAAAAAAGGATTCACGCTGGTAGAGGTGTTGATGAGCGCGTTCTTGCTTATAGTGATAGGGCTAGCGGTCACTGCGCTCCAGGTCGGCGGCCACAGGTTTTTTCTTACAGCAAAGGACAGGGTTACTGTGGGTTACGAGCTTCAGTACGCCATAGAGCATATATACGAGCATGTAGTTACTGGTGTGGGAAATGTGAGTGATCCGGCGATAGATATTGTTTCAAGCATAGAATTCCGCGTCGAGTATATTGATAAATTTGATGTGGCTGGATCTCCAAAGTTCTGTCATTATAAAATCGATAATAACGCAGCCAGCCCGACTTATCAAGAATTTTTATTTGACAGAGATAATGATGGGACATTTGACGAATCCCTGGGTACCACAGTGGACTTTGTCCCTGATGAATGCGAATTCGCCATGGTCGATAATCTTTTCAGGATCAAACTTACAGCTGATTTTCCATTACCCAGGCAGGACGAAGCAAAACAGCGCCTTACCCTATATTCCGCATCCTATCCCCGCTGCGCTTCCTTCAACTAACCTTCTTAACTTGACAAAACGAGCATTGCACGATTTGCAAAGTTAGGATATAATTATAAGATAATGTGGGGCAGTAGTTCAGCTGGGAGAACGCGTCGTTCGCAACGACGAGGTCAGGGGTTCGAATCCCCTCTGCTCCACCATGTGGAAAATGGGGCGCGTGAAAGATAAGGGCGGAAGGTTCCTTCCGCCGAAAAAATCAATCGCCGCTCTTTTAAAATAAAGTTCGAACCAATCTTTTCCAGAAATTCTTTCTGGGATTCTAAATTTCCCCCTCGACTGACGTAACTCGCTCTATTTAGTAGCGTTACGAACGAGCGCGCCTGTTCGAACCAATTATTGTCCCCATCAGCAAAATCTCTTAGCCGCTCTTGCAAATCTTTCTTCTTATTAAGTAGCTCGCTTTTCTTTTTCGCGTACTCTTCTTTGGCAATAGACTCTTCTAAGTAAATATCTACGAGCTTATTTATCTTAGTGTCTATGTTGCCTATATCTCGTTCGAGATTTTGCTGATGGGGACGTGATGACTGGACATCACGAGCTTTATCTTTTTCTAATTCTTTAATAATTTTAGCTGTCCAGTCATCACACAAAGAAACTTTTTGAAAAATGCCCCTGATTTGCTTAGCAAGATCTTCTTCGCGGATATACTTCTGTGAACAAATAGTATTTCGTTTAGTACAGCGATA
>JAHIPS010000080.1 GCA_018902915.1 Candidatus Omnitrophota bacterium
CCGCCAAAACCTATTGCCACTTCAGGCCTGAATTTCAACAAGAGATACAGGGACTTTATCGTGCCGGCCGCGAGCATTGCTAAAAATTTCAAAATAGCTACAGGGTTTTTTGACCCTAGCGGCACAATGCAAAGCGTCGTGAAATCTATATTTTTCTTCCTTAAAATATCCCTGTCCTGGCCGCGCTGCGAAGTCACGAACATTACTTCAGCATGCCCCTGGCCGCAAAGTTCCTGCGCCAGCCTTATTGCCGGAAATAAATGCCCGCCAGTCCCTCCTGCCACTATCAATATTCTCATAAGTTTATTTACTCGCAATGTTTAATAGGAGCGCGACAGCCACCATGTTAAAGATAAGCGCAGTGCCGCCATAGCTTATAAATGGCAAGGGCAAGCCCTTTGTAGGTATGGCGCCTGTTGAAACCGCGATGTTTATGATCGCCCTTAGCGCGATACTCACTGTAATGCCCAGGGCCAGAAACCTCGCGAACAGGTCCCTTGCGTTAATGGAGATCTTTATGCCCTGCCAGAGGAATATGCTGAATAATATTACTATGCCAAGCGTGCCTATAAGCCCCAGCTCTTCCCCTATTATTGAAAAAATAAAATCCGTGTGGACCTGCGGAAGATAAAAAAGTTTTTGTCTTGAACATCCCAGGCCTAATCCAAAGATCCCGCCTGCGCCGAGCGCCAGAAACGACTGCACTATCTGAAAACCAGAGCCTTGAGCGTCACTCCACGGGTCAAGGTATCCTATGATACGCCTTAACCTGTACGGCACCCTGAATATCAAAAAATAAAGCGCGGTAAGCGACGCAGCGATAAAAGGAAACACGTGCGCTATGTTCGCGCCTGCGACAAAAAGCATGATCATGGAGACTGCTAAAACCACAACCGCGCTTCCCAGGTCAGGCTGCATGAGTATCAATAAAACAATAGCGCCTGCCACGACCAGCGGCGGAAAAAACCCGTAGAAAAAATTCCTGATATGCGCCTGTTTTCTATCCAGGACATCAGCCAGATAAACGATTAAAAACAATCCTGCAAACTCTGACGGCTGAAACCCTAAAAACCCGATCTTTATCCATCTCCTCGCGCCGCCTGCCTCCCGGCCAATGCCAGGCAAAAGCACAAGCACAAGACTCAAAATAGAAAACCCCAATAAAACCTTTGAGTACTTTTTTATGTGCCTGTAATCACACCTGAGAACAAACCCTGCCACGAATAGGCCTATTATAAGATGCGCCAGCTGTCTCTTTAGGTAAAATGCGCTGTCGCCAAAATTCTCGTACGCATAACAGCTCGAGGCAGAATAGACCATGACAATGCCCACGCATATCAATATTGTCGTCGCTATCAACAACCTCTGCGCCTCTTTCCTCACACCACCCTCTATCTGTCGGATGTTCAAGGCGGATGTTCAAGGCTTAGCCTTGAACACAGCTCCTTAAAGATCCTGCCGCGCTCCTCGTAATTTTTAAACATGTCAAAGCTCGAACAGCCCGGGGAAAGCAAGACCCTTCCCCCGTTTCTCGCCTTTTTAAACGCTGTGCGGACCGCGTCATCAAAATCATTCTTCTCAATAATATCCTTTGTGCCTCGAAGCCCGCTTTTAATGTGCGGCCGCGCCTCGCCTATTGCAACAATACAGTCCACCTTGTCCTGCACAAATTTCTTCAGCCTGCCAAAATCCCCTCCCTTGTAACGGCCCCCCATGATCAGGACAATGTTCCGCTCGATCGACTTCAATGCCCATTCCACGCTCGCGACAGTCGTGGCCTTTGAATCATTGATAAAATCAACGCCATTAATAGTAGCCACGTGCTCCAGCCTGTGCTCTATGCCCCTGAACTTTGATATGACTTCGAGCATCACGTCTTCACTGACTCCTTCAAACCAGGCCATAGACATAGCTGCCAGGTAATTTTCATTTTGTATATTATACTTTTTTCCAAAATTCCTGTATTTGTCGAAAAATTCCACCCTGCATTTTATCGCGCTGGCAATCTCTTTCAAGAGCGTTTGCTTCCCATTCAAAAATACAAAACTATGCTTATCCTGATTCAAGAATACCCTTAATTTTGAAGATATGTATTCCTCCATGTCCCTGTGCCTGTCCAGATGATTTTCAGAGATATTCAATATAATGCTGGCCCTGGGCTTAAAGTTCTTTATCCTTTCGAGCTGAAAAGAGCTGGCCTCCAAGACCACTATTGAATCTTTTTTCAGACGCTTTATCTCGCTAGCCAAAGGATTGCCGATATTACCACACACGACCGCGTCCCTGCCAGCCTTTCTAAGCATCTCGCCTATCAACGTAGTAACAGTAGTCTTGCCGCTCGTGCCTGTGACAGCGATGATAGGCGCGGGACACGCGGAATACGCCAGCTCCAGCTCGCTTATTATAGGTATACGCCTTCTTTCCGCGAATTTGATCGCTAAAGAATCATTGCTGAC
Organism: Candidatus Omnitrophota bacterium; assembly: GCA_018902915.1. Taxonomy (GTDB): domain Bacteria; phylum Omnitrophota; class Gorgyraeia; order Gorgyraeales; family Gorgyraeaceae; genus JAHIPS01. The sequence continues at coordinate 2,457 of JAHIPS010000080.1, forward strand.
CCCGGGGCTGACTACCATTAGTTTGGCCTGCGCGATAAATCTATCAGTGTGAGAACCGAGCTCGACATTGCGCATCTCTACAACATTGTCTTTAATAAGTCTCTCTGCCGCGTTCTTAATGGCTCCATCGCTTTTTATCTCAGAGATCAAGACAGTCTCACCCTGCCCAGCCAAAAGCCTCGCAGACCCTATCCCAGTCTTCCCAAGCCCGACAACAACTACCCTACTCATCCATCCCTTTCCCTTATCTGACAATCTTGACACGCCCCGTTCCAAATTCTAATCGTAAGAATTTGGAACGGGGCACGCACGATTTGTCAGATTAGCGGAGTTTTAGCGTGGCAAAACTCAAAAGCACCAGGATAATCGCTATTATCCAGAACCTCACAGTCACCTTTGCCTCATGCCAGCCGCACATCTCAAAATGATGATGGATCGGCGCGATCTTGAAAATCCTTTTCCCAGTGGACCTGAATGATATTATTTGCAACAAAACCGAAAGCGCCTCAACGACAAAAATCCCGCCCACCAGAAGCAAGATTATTTCTTTCTTCACAAAAACAGCGACCGTGCCTATGGCGCCGCCCAGCGCCAGCGCGCCTGTGTCGCCCATGAATATTGACGCGGGAAAACTGTTGTACCATAAAAATCCCAGGGCCGCGCCAAATACAGCAGCGCAAAAAACAGTAAGCTCGCCTGCCTCAGCAAGATGATAAACGCCCAGATATTCCGCAAAACCGACGTGACCTGTCACGTAGCTCATGCCTGCGTAAGCCACTGAAGTCAATGCAATGCAACCTATCGCGAGCCCGTCCAGGCCGTCAGTAAGATTGACCGCGTTTGAAGACGCGGTAATAACGAGCACGACGAAAGGTATATAGAAAATCCCCAGATCCATTGCCAGCACCTTAAAAAACGGCACCTCGAGCACGCTCGTGGTCGCTGGATTTAAATAAAGGTACGTACCTATAATAAGTCCTGCCACTGCCTGCGCCAAAAGCTTGGTCCTTTTATTTAAACCCCTTCTGCCGGATGCATGGCGCGAGGCAAGTTTTGTATAGTCGTCGAGAAAACCAATGCCGCCAAGCCAGCCAGTTACCATGAGCGCCAGGAGCACAAAACTATTTTTCATATCAGCCCATAAAATAGTCGACAGGCCAATACCAAGCAAAATCAATATGCCGCCCATTGTGGGCGTGCCCTGCTTGTTTTTATGGCGTTCGTAAAGATCAGGGACGTGCTTTTTCCTGATCGTCTCACCTATATTAAAGGCCTCTAGCTTCCTGATTATGGGCGGCGCAAAAATAACTGTTATGAGAAACGCAGTAACACTGGCAAACGCTGCCCTAAAGGTTATGTACCTGAAGACATTGAAAACAAAAAAGTATTCCCTTAGCGGGTATAATAAATAATACAGCATCTCAATCAGCCCTTTTCCTTATTTGAACTGAGTTTCAAGGCCCTCGACGATTGTCTCCATTTTCATCGCGCGCGAACCCTTGACCAGCACGGTGTCGCCCTTCTTCACCAGGCTCAGCATGGCCTCGCACGCATCCTTCGTGAGATTGCACATCTTGATCTTTTTCTGGCTCATGCCTGCTTCTTGCGCGCCATTTGCAACGTGCTCGGCGAGCTTCCCGACCGCCACTATAACGTCAATGCCTGACTCTGCTGCCTGCCTGCCGACCAGGTGATGGAACCTGCCGGACAGGTTCCCGAGCTCGAGCATGTCGCCAGCCACGAGTATCTTCCTGCCCTTTGTCGTCATGTCTTTCAGAGCCTCGATCGCCTTTCTCATTGACAATGGGTTGGAATTGTACGAATCATTTATTATCCTTATGTCGCCGAGCCGCTTGACCTCCATCCTCATATTCGGCACGCGAAAATCCCTGAGCGCCTCTTTTATCTCGTCAATGGAAACGCCAAAGTCCCAGCTCGCCGCGATCGCAGCCAGGGCATTGTACACATTGTGCCTGCCCACGACTGACATCTCTATCTCGTGCTTCCCGTTCAGCCTGAATTTTATGCCGTCCGGCTCCAGATCCACCTTGTCCGCGTAAAAATCATAGGACTTGTCCATGCCAAACTTCACGACCTTTTGTTTTATCTTTAATTTTTCCAATAATTCATCGTCTGCGTTTATCACGACCTTTGCGTCCTTATCCAGAAATTCCAGGATCTCGCATTTGGCCTTCAGCACTGTGTCTGTATCCTTGAGATGCTCGAGGTGAGACGGCCCTATGTTTGTGATCAATGCCACGCTCGGCCTTGCTATCTCTGAAAGCCGCCTTACCTCGCCCAGGCGATTGGTCCCCATTTCCAGGACGCCGATATTGTGCTCGGGTTTGAGCCGCATCAATGTAAGCGGCACGCCTATCTGATTGTTCTCTGTGCCGAAATTCTTAAGCACATTGAGTTTCTTGGCAAGTATCGCGGCTGTCATCTCCTTTGTGGTGGTCTTGCCATTGGAGCCAGTGATACCTATGAGCGGTATCTTAAAGCGGCCGCGATGAAAATTCGCAAGGTCGCCCAGCGCCTTTATGCTGTCAGGCACGGACACGAACGAGACATCGCCCATTTTAAATTTAGAATTTACAATGCACCCGTCCTGAACGAGCACGCCGCCCGCGTCCTTTGAAATAGCGTCCAGTATGAAATTATGGCCGTCAAACCTCTGGCCTTTTATGGCGAGAAACAGCTCCCCGCCTTTTATGCGGCGCGTGTCAATGGATATACCCCTTAAGATATCCTCTTCCTTCCCTGACAGGAGTCTTCCTTTAGTGGACACCAGGACGTCTTTGATTGTAAACATATTATCTCTCCTTTAAGATTTTTTTTACCGCTTCCCTGTCATCAAACGGAAGGGTAGTGTTTTTAAATATCTGGTATGTCTCGTGGCCCTTGCCAGCCACGAGCACGATGTCGCCTCTTTGTGCCTCTTTTAGCGCCGCCTCTATTGCCTTGAACCTGTCCGCCTCTATCTCGTAATTATTCTTTTTGGGAGGGATGCCCTTGATGATCTCATTTATAATATCCATCGGCTCTTCATTTCTCGGGTTATCACTTGTTATAAAAACCCTGTCAGAAAATTCAGAGCATACCCTGCCCATGTCAGGCCTTTTGGACCTGTCCCTGCCGCCCCCGCAGCCGAAAACAGTCAGGATCCTCTTTGGATTCAGCTCCTTTAATGCGAGCAATACATTTTCCATGCCATTCTCTGTATGAGCGTAGTCGACAAATACTGAAAAATCCTGGCCGCAGTCAATTGTCTCGAGCCTGCCTGGCAGCTCTGTGAGTTTTTCTATTCCCTGCGCTATGTCTTCCAGCGTCATGCCCATTGCTATGCCGCACGCTGCGCTGGCCAGGATATTATAGACATTGTGCCGGCCAATTAATCGCGATTCTATATCAATGGTCGAGGCGAAACCTCGACCAGTAATTAGAAGTGGTCGAGGTTTCGCCTCGACCAGTAACTTGAATTTCAAACCTTTAAAAGAATACGATATATCCATTGCGCGCACATCCACATCTTTACCAATACCATAGGTAATCACATTCGCGCTTTTCATGGATCTGACTCTTTCTATGATCTTCTCTGAACAAGCATCATCCCTGTTTACAATAGCCGAGCCGCCATGCTTTATCTTTGTAAATAATTTCAGCTTTGATGAAAGGTAATTTTCTATTGTCTCGTGATAATCCATGTGCTCGCTGGTCAGGTTTGTAAATATCGCTATGTCAAAACTCAGGCTATCCACGCGGCCCTGCTCGAGCGAATGCGACGAGACCTCGAGTATGCAATTCCTTATCTTTTGTTTTTTCATGCTGCTCAAAAGCGAATATAGATCCAGGATCCCGGGCGTGGTATTAAAGGCCGGGATAAGACGGCTGCCAAATCTATAATTTACAGTGCCGATAACGCCTGTTTTTTTATTCTTTGATTTAAACAGGCTCTCTATTAAATATGCAGCGGTGGTCTTTCCATTTGTGCCGGTTATGCCGATCAGCTGCATGGCGCTAGAGACATCGCCGTAAAAGGCCCTGGCGATTTCAGGAAGCGCGAGCCTTGCGTCCTCTATATATATAAAGGTAACTCCCCTTCTAAACGCATAGGAAGAGTCTTTTTCTTCCTCCAGCACCACTGCGCTGGCGCCCCTGTCTATTGCCTCGTTAATAAAATCCCTGCCATTAAGGCGTGAGCCCTTTACTGCCACGAACAGATACCCGTCCTTGACTGCCTTTGAATCGCAGCTAACACCCCTTACCTCTATAGAGGCCTTACCTTCTACCTTTACAACCCCTACCAGATTTTCTATAACCTTCTTCAGCTTCATCTCTCTCAATTCTTATAAGAGCGGGGTGGCAGCTTGTAGTAGCGCATTAGCTGGTCTGCCACCTTTTTAAAAACAGGCGCACACACAGTACCGCCGTAATGCTGCGGCCGCGGCTCGTCCATCACTATAGCTATAACAAACCTTGGCTCGTCAAAAGGCAAAAAACCAATAAACGAGGCCATGAACTTACTGCGTGAATACGTGCCGTTCTCCTCTACCTTTTGAGCTGTGCCTGTTTTTCCTGCTGGAAAATAACCTTCTACTTCAGCAGACTTGCCTGTACCGCCATCAACAACTCCCCTTAAGATCTTTCGCACCTCTAAAGCAGTCTCTTCAGAAACCACCCTGTGCTGTCTCTTTGACTCAAATCTCTCGAGCGCATTGCCTGCCTTGTCCTGTATTCTATCGATCACCCTTGGTCTTATATAATAACCGCCATTTGCCAGGCTGGATATTGCGCAGGCAAGCTGGACGACATTTACTGTCAATTCCTGACCCATTGAAATACTACAAAGTGAAAGTTTTGACCATTTAGACGGCGGCCTCACTATGCCTCCGACCTCGCCTGGCAGATCAATGCCTGTCTTTTTTCCAAAACCAAAGCGCTTGATATACCTGTAAAGCCTTTTGTCTCCTATTTTAAGCGCTGACTTCATCGTGCCTATATTAGAAGAATACTTGATCACATCTTTAAACGGGAGCCACCCGTACGGTTTGTGATCGTGATAGGTATGTCCTTCCCATTTGAACTCGCCATTCTCGCAAAAAAACTCATCCTCTGGCTTGACCGCGGCCTCTTCCAGCACAGCGCTCGCAGTCACCATTTTAAAACTCGAGCCTGGCTCAAAAAAATCGCATATGGCGCGATTGCGCCTCGCATCAATGGAATAGCCGCTGATGTCATTCAGATCATACGTCGGCCTATTGGCAAGCGCCAGTATATCGCCTGTGTGCGGGTCCATCACGACAATGCTCCCGCCTTTTGCATTGTATTTTTTAAATGCCGCGTCCAGTTCCCTTTCTGCAAATGCCTGGATCACGCTGTCTATGGTAAGGACTATGTCATTTCCATCAGCCGGCGGGATCTCCCTGTATTCATAACCCGGCACCTCGCGTCTCTTGGCATCCCTTATCGTGTATATCCAGCCAGGGCTGCCTTTTAAAAATTTGTCATACTTAAGCTCAATGCCTTCGAGGCCGCTGTCATCCAATCCCACAAAACCTGTTATGTGGCTGGCCAGTTCCTTGTTAGGATAAACTCTTTTGGGCTCTTTTACAAAACCTATACCTTTAATATGCAGGCGCCTTATGGCCCTTTCTGTCTCCGGCTCGACCTTTCGCGCCAGCCAGACAAAACGCTTGTCCTCGCAGAACATGCCGGCTATTTTATCTTTGTCAATATCCAATACCTCGGAGAGTCTTCCAGCTGCAGAATCCTTGTCCTCTACTATCAGGGGATCCAGAAATACAGAATTGAGGTTTACAGACCCGGCAAGCTCCTTAAGGTTGCGGTCGTAGATTATGCCGCGCCTAGGAAGAAGGCATTCAAAGGTCTTATATTGATCGGAGGCGAGTTTTGATAGGGGCCTTGCAGCGCCGAGTTGCACGAAAAGAAGTCGAACAGCCAGAAGCGTGAACAAAACCAATAAGCAGTATAGAACTTTCCTAATTCGGGGGGTGATTAGTTTTTGCACGAAATACCTTTATTGCGCTCTTACATTTCTCAACGACTTACTGGTGCAAAACTATTAACATTCGGGCTGGCCTCGGCTTCCCGACCAATGACAAATAGACTGGCAAAGAGACCTTTTTTTCCTAAGTCCTTCTGAACAAACTTCCTTGGGGAACTCTCAAGTTTGACCACCTGCCACTTCCGGGGCATATTCAACTCTACCTTTTTTGCTAAAAGTCTTGCTTCAAGGCTGACAGGCGATTTTAAATTAAGGACATTATAGCCCAATATCCGGTTACGGTCAACAAGCTTTGAATAAATCTGGTAATTTTCCTTCACCTTCAGGCCCATCTGATACACGAGCGCCTGCTGGTTGACATACGAGAGCGCCACGAAAGTCAGTATCACTATACACGCGAGCAGCTTGTCTATCCTTATCGCATCCTTCATGAGACCTTCTCTCTCCCAGATGTTCAAGGCTAAGCCTTAAACAAGCTGTTCAAGGCTTAGCCTTGAACAGATAGTGGTCGAGGTTTCGCCTCGACCACCTGACTTTCTTAGGTGATTCGTTCTGCGGCGCGGAGCTTTGCGCTCCTCGCGCGCGGGTTTTCCAAAACCTCTTTCTCTTCCGCCATGACCGGCTTTTTTGTAAGGACCCTGCAAACGCCGCTGACCTTAAATTCCCTTAGCGTAGTCTTTGCAATCCTGTCTTCCAGCGAATGAAAAGATATCACGCAAACCCGGCCGCCTTTTTTAAGGAGCTCCGGCGCGTCCTTCAACGCCTCCTCTATTGCCTCGAGCTCTCCGTTCACCCTGATGCGAAGCGCCTGAAATGTCCGCGTGGCTGGATGGATCCTCTGCCACCTGAATTTATGCGGCACGCTGGCTGAAATTATCTCAGCCAGTTGGGCTGTGGTCCTTATCTCCTTCTCTTCCCGCGCCCTGACGATCCCCTTTGCGATCCTCTTGTGAAAACGTTCCTCGCCAAAATCCTTTATTAAACCCGAAAGTTCAAACTCGCTCAAACCATTTACCAGCTTACCCGCCGTGAGCTGCGTTCCTCTATCCATGCGCATGTCCAGCGGCCCCGCGCTCTTTATGCTGAATCCTCTCTCTCCTGCCTCGATCTGGATGCTGGATATACCCAGATCAAATAAAATTCCATCTACTTTTCCTGTCCCCAGTCCCTGAACTATACTTTTGATGTCTTTGAAATTTCTATTTACTAATTTAAATGTGCCTTCTAATGATTTGAGTCGTTCGCGCGCTATATTTAATGATTCCGAATCCCTGTCAATGCCTATCAGCGTGCCGGCCGCCCCTATCATCTGCATTATTTTTGCAGCATGGCCGGCGCCGCCGATAGTCGCGTCGATAATCGTTTCACCGGGCGCAGGATTTAAGAAATGAATGACCTCCTGCAACAGGACCGGTTTATGCAAAAATCTTTCTCCCATTAGTGCTTTTTAATATCTTGTATATCTCCCTGCTTACATTGCAGCAGCTCGGATCGATATTAAGAGACCTGGTCTTTCGTATGCATTCGATCGGGATGTTAAAAGACTCCAGGAATTTCTTCTTCTGCGATTTGAGATAATTATTATTGCGATGATGCATCAGCTCCCCCTCACTCTAGTTCGACTAACTTTTCAGCGACTTCCTCGAATGAATCCTTTGATGTAGAATAGTACTCCTTCCAGCCTGTGCGATCCCAGATCTCGATGCGGTTTGAAACGCCAATGATATAGACATCTTTTTTAATATTTGCGTAAGTCTTTAAATAAGAAGGAACGAGGATCCTCCCCTGTTTGTCAGGGACGAGCTCGGACGCGCCTGAAAAATAAAGCCTGTTGAAGCGTCTGAATTCTGATTTCGTGAATGACATTGACTTGAACTTTTGCTCCTGTGTTTTCCACTCGTCTTCCCCGAACATAAAAAGACATTTATCCAACCCGCGCGTAATAAAAAAGCGCTCAACATAATGCTCCTTGAGCGCCTCTCTGAATTTTGAGGGAATTATAAGTCTTCCTTTTCTATCCAATGCGTGCTCATACTCGCCGTAAAACATGCTTTCCTTCCCTCCACTTTACTCCACTTTGAACCACTACGCACTAAAAGTTTACACGAAGGGCACTAGCATGTCAAGCTAAAATGTTCACTTTTTCAACTTATACAAGATAATGGGGTTAGGAAGAGGTGGGTATGCTAAATATAGGGTGGTTACCTTGCCCTGAGGATATCCAGTTTGATCTGTTTTTGCAGCGCTTCAATAGAACCAAACCTTCTTTCATTCCTTATCTTTCTTTTAAATATAATTTCCAGATCCCTGCCATATAGTTTATTTTTAAAATTAAATATATGTATTTCAATACTGGGATCTATATCTCCGCTAAATGTCGGCCTTGTGCCAATATTCAATATGCCCCTGAAATTTTTATTGTAAATTTCAACATCTACCGCGTAGACGCCGCTCGGCGGGATCACCTCGTGATGCGGGTCGATGTTTGCTGTTGGAAAGCCGATCTTTTTTCCGATCCCCCTGCCTCTTACAACAGTACCCAGCACTGTGACAGGCCTTCCCAGCATGAGTGCCGCGTTTTTTAAATCCCCTCCCTCTATTTTTTTACGTATCCGGGTGCTTGAAATGGTCTCGCCTTTTAATCTTACAGGTTCGATACCGACCAATTTAAATCCATAGACCTTGCTGAGTTTTTTCAATGAATGAAAATCTCCTTTTCCTTTGGAACCAAATAAAAAATTCTTCCCCACTACAAGCGATTTTATATTTAGTTTTTGCGTGAGGATCTTTTTTATAAAATCCTCGGGCGTCATCATGGCAATAGATTTTTTAAACCTGACTACCAGCAGAAGGTCCACGCCTAAATCCTTTATCAATCTGATCCTGTGCCCTAATGATATCAGCGACGGGACATTTGATTTTGGATCTAATACCCTGCGGGGGTGGGGAAAGAATGTTATGACCAGGGATTTTCTCCTGGATAAGGCCGCTTCCCTGACAAGCCTTTTCAGGATCTTCTGGTGCCCGCGATGCACGCCGTCAAACACGCCTATTGCTGCTGCCGGATTATGCAGTTTATACAGATTGGAGATTTTTTTCATGGATATTATTTAGATCCTGGGCCTGGTCCAATAAAAACCTTCCTGATCTGGTCCTTGCAAGAGCTGACATGTGCGCTGGATAACCAAGAGACTTACCGATATCCTCGCACAATGTCCTCACGTATGTACCTTTTGAACACCTCACCCTGAAGATGATCTCTGGTAGATCAAACTCCAGGAGTTCTATCTCGTGTATCTTTATATTGCAGGGACTTCTCGGGATAGATTCGCCTTTACGCGCTAGTTCGTACAACTTCTTGCCTTTATATTTTTTCGCGGAGACCATTGGCGGCACCTGCTCTATTTCTCCTAAAAAAGAATCCAGCGCATTCTTTACAGAGTTGACATCAACGCCATTTAGGTCCTTTTCCTCAAGCACCTTGCCTGTGGCATCCTGCGTGTCTGTGCGCTTGCCGAGAAAAAGCGTGGCGATGTATTCTTTATCGTCATTCATGAATGTACTCGAGAGCTTTGTGGCGCGGCCTATGAGTATAACCAGCACGCCTGTTGCCATCGGGTCGAGCGTGCCTGCATGACCCACGCGCCTCACGTTGAAGCATCGCCTTACCCTATTCACGACGTCGTGCGACGTCATGCCTGCCGGCTTATCCACCACCAATATCCCATCCATAATTTTCCTACGAGATTGCTTCGTCGCCTTCGGCTCCTCGCAATGACATAATTATTTTGTCATTGCGAACGAAGTGAAGCAATCTCTAAACATAAAATTTCATTTAACCATGACCTGCGCCTGTTTCAGAACCTTCTTTTCCACCTCGCTCATCTTGCCAAACACAGTGCAGCCGCTTGCTGTTGTGTGGCCGCCGCCTTTGAAAAATGAAGCGAGCTTATTTACATCTACCCTGCCTTTTGAACGAAAACTCACCTTTACCCTGCCCTCCGTGCCAGTCTCTCTAAAAAATATTGCGATCTCCACACCCTCTATCGAACGCGCAAAATTTATTATCCCCTCTGTGCCTTCAAGAGACGCCTTTGTCTTTTTAAGCATCTCCTTTGTAACCCACAGCCACGCTATCTTTCCGTCGTCACTCACCCTTAATGTCTGAAGCGCCTCGCCTAAAAGGCTCGTATCCTGAAGACTGCTTGTCTCGTAAATCTTCCCGTACATATCGTAAGGCTCCACGCCGCTATCTATCAAATCTGCCGCGATCTTGTGCGTGCTGGACGATGTATTTACGTATTTAAACGAACCCGTATCTGTCATGATAGCCACATACATGGCCACGGCCTCATCGTATTTTATCTTCAATCTAAACGCCTTGAACAATTCAAAAACCATCTCTCCTACGCTCGAAGATTTTGTATCCACCCAGTTATATTTTCCAAATTTTTCATTAGAGATGTGGTGGTCGATATTTATAACCGTGGTGTCTTTTCCAATGCATTCCGAGATCTTGCCGAGCCTTGTCAGATCCGGGCAATCCAGCACAATCGCTGCCTGAAACTTAAAATTAGCAGGCATCTCTTTTAATATATCCTCTGTTCCTTTCATGAAGCGCAAGAGATGCGGCACAGCGCTTTCATTTACGATTACAACCTCTTTCCCGAGCCGCCTCAATAAGGACGCTGCTGCAATCTGGCTGCCTATTGAATCGCCTTCTGGATTGATATGGGCTGAGACCAGAAACCTGTCAAACTTCTTTATCGCTGTCCTGATTTTGTCTGCGTTCATCTCTTAACCTCTCAAATGTTTTTTCCAGGCCCATACTATACTCTATGGACTTATCCAATTTAAAAGAAAGTTCCGGCACGTATTTCAGGCCAAGCCTGTCGCCGACAAGTTTTCTTATATAACCCGCCGCGCTTTTAATACCATCCATACACTCTTCCTGTTTTTTTTCATCGCCGAGAATACTGAAATAGATCTTTGCGTGCCGCAGATCTCCTGTCAGATCGATCCTTGTTACGGTCACAAATCCTATACGCGGATCCTTTAAATCCTCCTGCAATATTATTGAGATCTCCCTGCTCAGCTGCCTCCGCACCCTGTCTGTCCTCAAGCCCATCCTTCTCTCCCCCCCCCTTCTTTATATCAATTTAGAAAAACTTTTCAGGCATTTCAAAGGCGCCTTCTCCTTTAAGAAGAGTTCCACCTCTTTTCTGATCCTCCCGCGGTTCACCTCGCCTAAAAAGCCAGCCAGAGCTGCTTTTTTCATCAATGCCTTTGTATGCCGCTCTATTCTAAAATTAAATCTCGCGCAAAACCTGACAGCCCTGAATATGCGCGTCGGATCATCCATGAAACTTTTATCGTGCATGACCCTTACCACGCCTTTTCTCAAATCCTGTAGTCCATTATAAAAATCAACCAATTCCCCAAACTTCCTTTTGTTTATAGATACAGCCATGGCATTTACAGTAAAGTCCCTTCTAAAAAGATCCTGTTTTATGGTCCCTGGCTTTACATCAGGATACGAGCCAGGTCTTTTATATGTCTCGGTTCGCGCTGTGACAATGTCTATCCTGAAATCTCCATAGGTAACAGTCGCTGTTTTAAATGCCCTGTATGTCTTTAGCCCTCCTTTAAGACTCCTGCTTAATTTCCTGGCAAACGCTATAGCATCACCCTCCACGACAAAATCAAGATCATAATTTGAAAGGTCGAGCAATAAATCCCTTACAGGCCCTCCCACTATGTATGCAGGAATGTTCTCTTTATCAGCCAGCGCCCCTGCCGCCTTTACAATATCAAAGACCTTTTTTGGAAATTTTTTCTTTAAATTGATTTTCATAAGTCCCTCGCAAAATTTGCAATATCCCTCGCGGCATCAGGATAGGACAACAGGTTTATCCTGGCCTTCATGCCGATTATCTTTTCAGGATAGGATACAAGATCCTTTACGTGTTCAATGACCTGGTTAACGCTGTTTGCGCGCAATGCAGTGCCGTAGCCAGTCAGGATATTGCAGTTTCTCGTTTCCTGGCCGGGTATGGGTTTTATTATTATCATCGGCAGCTTTTTCGAAAGCGATTCCGAAACAGTCAGGCCGCCTGATTTTGTTACTATGCAGTCGCTCGCCTCCATAAATTCGTCCACATTATCCATAAAACCAAAAACGCTCATCTTTACATCCAGCTCAAGCATGGCCCTGTTTAAATCGTCCAATAATTTTTTGTTCCTGCCGCATATGACCATGATCTGCAGTCTGACCCGGATATCCTTTTTTAAATTCGAGATGGAATTAACTATCTCTTTAACCGGCCCTGTGCCAAAACCGCCGCCCATAATAAGAAGATTAAAAAATCCCTGCCCCAGGCCTAATTTTTCTATTAATTGATCGCGGCCTTTTGAAATGCTGAATACGGAATCACACGGGATACCCAGGACCTTTACCGTCTCCTCTTTTATACCGCGCCTCGCAAGATCTTTTTTCGTCCTGTCTATGGCGCCTATAAAATAATCCGAGCATCTTGCGAGCCAGAATGAATGCGCTAAAAAATCTGTAACAACTGTTACAAGCTTACCTTTAAAATCGCCTTTTCGCTTTAATCCGGAAACGACCTCTGCTGGCAGAAAATGCGTGCATATAACTACATCCGGTTTTTTTTCGAGCACGAATCTTATGAATCGGCACGCCTGGAGATTATGAAAAACCCTCCGTAAAGGCGCGACAAATACATCTATTACCTTCAGATCAAGAAAATAGTACAAGGCCCCCCATAAAAAAGGCGCCCTGTTTATGAGGAATAGATACACGCGCGGATACGAAAACTTGAAAAGCGCGTTCGTGTAATCCAGGGCGTCCACGACCTCGACATCGCAGTCCTTAAACCCTGCCAGCGCCTTGGCAATCGCCTCAGCCGCCTTCTTGTGCCCGATACCCGCGTATGCATGCGCTATAAGAATCTTCATGATATAGATGTTCAAGGCTAAGCCTTGAACAAGTTTGTTCAAGGCTTAGCCTTGAACATCTACTGATTCTAAAACAATGTGTAAATAAACGGCGCTACCGCGGATGATTGGGTAAAGAATATCAAAAGGCCGAATAGTAAAAGCACCGCCACTATAGGAATCATCCACCATAGTTTTCTCTCCCATAAAAATCTGAAAAGCTCCCCGACTATTTTTGCCCTTGCTTTAATATCCATTCAACTGCCTCCTTTAAATCATTCTTTACGCAATCCGGTTTTACTGTCCAATTTTTTATATCTTCTTTTTTCTCTTTCCCTGTCAAAAGAAATACAGTCCTGCACCCAATATTCTTCCCTGTCTCTATATCTCGCCACGAGTCTCCTATAAAATACGTACTCTTAAAATCTATATCGAGTCCTTTTGTGGCATTTTCTATCATACCTGTCTTTGGCTTCCTGCAATCACAACCAGCATCAGTATTATGCGTGCAATAGCTGACAGACCTGATCCTGCCCCCCTGCTTTTCAATCTCGCTCAACATGTTCTTCGTTATCTCCTCCAGCGCATCCTGCGAATAAAGGCCTTTGGCAACGCCAGCCTGGTTGGATATCACGAAAATCTCGTAGCCATTTGCGTTTAATTTTTTAATCACCTCAATCGCGCCGGGCATAAACTGGAATTCCTTCCAGGATTTTACATAGTCGCCGCCGCCCGGATCTTTATTTATAACCCCATCTCTATCTAAAAATATCGCCTTCATACTATCCCTTCCTTCTTAAGTTCCCAGTATTTGAAGTAGCTAAAGATCTGGTAAAGGCCGCTGTGGACAGCTATGACAAAACCCACTATGCCGTCCCTGTGGCCTTTCTTCCGCACGTATGTCCTGAAGAACCTGTCCCCTGTTTTCCAGAGCGCCTTTGCCATGCCGATCTTACGCTTCTCGTTAAACCACTTTTCCGCCTCGAGCGTTGTCTGCCTGTCCAGGCCGTAAAAAAGATCTGAGAAATCCGTATAACCCTTGTGAATAATATCCTTCCTCAGGTGCCCGCATTTTCCGTCGAGGATTATGCAGGGGTGCACCCCGACCTCCTCGTATTTAAACTTTGATTTCCTGAAAAGACGCAGTTTCCCTGCAGGGTACCAGCCGCCGTGCTTGACCCAAAAATCCCCTATATAAGTCCTGAGCGGTATACTATACGCGTTAAACTCGCTGCTCCCCTGTATAGCGTTTTTTATTTCCTCTTTTAATTCCTCGGTAACTGTCTCGTCCGCGTCCAGACTCAACACCCATCCATTCCTCGCCTTTTTATACGCCCAGTTCCGGTGTATGCCCTCGACATCCATCTTTCTCTGAAATACTGTCGCGCCATTTGCCCTGGCTATCTCAACTGTCCTGTCTGTAGAGAAATCATCCACGATTATGTGCTCGTCTGCCCAGCCCCGTGTGCTTCCTAGACACGATGCTATATTATCCGCCTCATTATGCGCGATAGTAACTACTGATAACGGCAACATGCTTATCCCTTCCTCTCGCATACAAAGATAAAATTCCTCGCAAAGCAAAAAGGTGTCAGGTAATAAAGAAAGACATTCTTAAAAAACTTTTTTACTGAGCGGAGTTTCCTGTCTCTAAAAATAACGGGCCTCTGATTATACCTGTATGTCTTTAAAACCCTGAGGCCGTTTGTCTCCAGAAAATCCCTCCATTCCTGAAAACTTGCCAGCCGCTCTATTATCTGAAACCCGTCCCCTCCCGGCTTTCCCTTAAACAATACATCCAGCAGTATATGCATCGCAAACTGATTTGGTAGTAGTATTACTGCCCTGCCATTCTGCTTCAAAAGCCTCGCGATCTCCCTGCACCCGGCCTCGGGATTTTCATAGTGTTCCAAACTCCCCAGGCATGTCACATAATCAAATCTTGAATCAATGGAAAGTCTTTCACCGTCGCCCTCTACAAGACGCGAACCAGGGCTATTCTTCCGCGCCTTCTTTAACGCCTCCTGAGAGATATCCACACCAAAAGTCTTTGCGCCTTTTTTTTCCGCCTCACCCAGCAGGATACCTTCTCCGCAGGCAATATCGAGAATAGTCTTATCCTTTATATCGCCAAGGATGGATATGATCAATTCATAATAATACATATCCTCGCGCAACCCATGCTCTAAAAAGATCCTATCGTAATCCTTTACAACTTCTTTTTTAGACCTTGGATTTTCCATGCATCCCGTCCTCAAACATGCGAATACGTCTTCATTGAATTCAAACGCTCGATTCCCATGATATACTTCGAACTCTTTGTCAGGCGAAAAGGTATCTGTGTGCTCTGTGTTGCCAGAAACTCCTGAAACGATTGCAATTTATTCATATGACCTCCTTTGATAGACGTGTCATCTATAATATTTATTCCAATAGATCGCCCATCTCGTAAAATGCCTCCAGGCATTTAATATCGAAAAAACAAAACCATGCATACCATCTCTAAAGCCCTGTTTCTTGATATATAATTTGAAAAAAAGCTTTAAAGGTCTAATACCTAGATTGTATTTTATCTTTTCTATATCAATTACACCCTGCTCTTCATGCATGATTTTTGCCTCAAATATTGCATAATTAATCTGCCTGTTTATAAACTGGCTTATACTATTAAAAGGATAATGATCGACATGCGATTTAAGAGCTCCAACTTTCCCATCAACTGTTAATAATCCAAGATTTCTTTTTTCAGAATATCTTCCTTTTCCTGACCGAAAAAGTTTTACTTGTTTTTCGTACCAACCTCCGTATCTCATAAATTTTCCTAAAAAATGATTTCTTCTTGGAATATTATACCCTGAAAATTTAGAATTCATCGTAAGCATTTCTAATATATCTTTTTTTAACTCCGGAGTAATTCTTTCATCAGCATCTATATTAAACACCCAGTCTCTCGTAACATTATTCAATCCTATGTCGCACTGCTTATTGTAATTGCCATCGGATTTATGAGCAAAAACCTTTGCTCCAAAGCTCCTGCATATCCTGGCTGTGTTATCAACACTCATATCGTCTACTACAATGATTTCATCGCACCATTTTACATTCTCGAGGCATTCCTTGATATTCTTTTCCTCGTTCTTTGCGATTATCAGCGCTGTGATCGTCTCTCTGGCCATTCTCTCTCCCTGCGTATTAAGTCTTTTGCGCTACTATTATAAGTTGGTCGCCTGCGCCTAGTCTAGCGCCTATGCCCGCCAAAACAGCCATTGTATTTTTTCGCAACGATTTTGAAAAAGCATAATACTGGCTGTTTTGAATCAATTCCTTTATTTGAAATCCATTCTTTGACAATAAATTCTGCATGCTCCCTCTATCAAAATGCCATACATGTTCCGGGACACCCCAGCCATACCATTTGCTCTTGTATAGCTTAGCCACCAAGCTGTCATGGTTTGGCACTCCTATTATAATTATCCCGGTGTTTTTAACAATATCTCTTATGCCCTTTAAAAATTCATTTGGTTCAATTACATGTTCCAGTATATGATTCAAACTAATCACATCAAAGCTACTTTCTGCATAACCGCATTCATTAAGAGCACACTCTTTTACATCAAAACCCTTTGAACGGACAAATTCTGCCGCCTTTTTATTCAATTCTATGCCCTCTGCCTTGAAACCGGAAGAACGCGCTTCTTCCAGTAAAAACCCGACTGCGCAGCCTATGTCAAGAAACCTGCCATTTTTCTTATGCCTCAAGACGATCTCTATCAAACTCCTTGCAAACCCCCTGAAAAGTTTCTCATTTTTAATGTAATGCTCGCAATAAAACTCCTGCTCGCTGTAATCAGTATTAGAATACGGAAAGGTCCTGTATGTATGGCATCCCCTGCATATAACGACCTGCTCTTTCCTGACTCTAAACCGCAGGTGCCTCCGATAATTTTCTACGCCGCAAATTCCACATCTTTTATCAGTCATTTCCAGCACACTATTCTCCAGCTCTTTGGCCTGAACAGGATGCGCGGGTATTTTAGCAAAAATAGTAGCGCCCTTTCAAGCCATTGATGCCTTTTTAAAAAATAGGCCAGGTGCAGCGTGCCTCCAGGCCTTACGTTTTTATTTATTTGCCGCGCTATATAATCATCTGCGATAGACAATAATTCCAGCCTTATGCCCTTGAAGCCAGCTGATCTAGCAGCCTTTACCCACTCCGGTATCGTATAAGCAGTGTCACTGTAACCTCTTTTCTTTAAATCCTCGAAGAGAGGGTTGACTCTTTCAAACACGCCTCTGCTCGACTCATTTATCACGAAAAGTCTCCCGCCCGGCTTCAATACACGTCGGATCTCGAAAAACACCTTCTCAAGTTCCTTGGAATGATGCAATACCGCGCTGCAATAGACAATATCAAACAAGGCATCCTTAAAAGGCATGTCATGCATGTCGCTAAAGACCCTGTCAAAATACGCGTCCTTTATATATAGATCTGACGCCAACAAGTAACTGCTTATATCAAGCGCCACCACCATGGAGCCGCGCTGCGCAAATTTATAGGACGCATAACCAAAACCGTCGCCGAGCGCGAGTACTTTATCCCCATCTTTCAGTTGCATGTGTTCGAGCGTGCTGTAAAACCTGTGCGCGCCTTCTGCTATTGGCTGAAAACACCCTCCTCTTTTAAAAAAATGCGAGCCGTCACCCTCGGGCAAAGCCAGGAACTGCTCCCTGAATTTTTCAATATTCGCTTTGTTTATCCTGTATCTCTCACCTTCCGCGTCCCAGAGATATTCTTCTCTGTCCACCGCTTCCTGTTCACGCTTCACATCAACGCCTGAATCTTTAAAAAAATCCGCCATCCCGCTATCTACCGCATAAGAAACCCCGCATACGCTGCATAATATCTTGCCTGTCCTGATCTCGACATCGTCACTTCCGGTCTCTTCAAGCCGCAGCTCTTTTCCTTTGCACACGGGGCATCTCAATATATCCAGAAACTCTCTCTTCATAAGAATCCGTAAAAACTTTTTGTCCTGCCTTCGACTATATCGAGTATATTCCTTAACCTGTGTTCGTAGGTATGCCTCTCCATTGCCAGCTTGGAAGCTGCCTCTCTTATCATATTCCTCTCAGAATCATGTGAAAGATAATAATCCAGGATATCAAAAAGTTCTTTCTTGTCCTCAAACCACAATACATGCTCTTTATTCTTCGCCAGAAGCTCTATGCCCTGAAATTTCTTAGTAATATAACAGGCGCCGCAGCCAAGCGCAACGTAAAAACGGTTCGAGGTATAAAGCTCGGAATTAAAATCGCTCGCGCCAAAAACAGTTTTTGACTGGCTGTAAAACTCTGCTATGTTATTGCGGACAGCGTTGTTCGTCTTCACATTATAGCGCCTCGACATAGCGTCTATTAATTCCTTCCTGGTCCTGTGTAGCGGCGCGCTGCTTATCGCGCCAGCAAAACCAACATCGTATATCTCTGGCAGTTCCAGGCGGTGCTGCGCATAAGGCCCAAAGCCCTGCGGCATGTAAAATACCTTCTTTAGATTATAAGCATTTTTATATTCCTCTACCTGCCCGCGGTTTGTAAGGAACATGGTATTAATCACATCCGACATATCCTCTTTTTTAGGATGCTCCGGATCGCAGAACCAATAAATCACACGGGTGCCCATGGATTTAAGGTCTTCTTTCATCTCTTTAATAATAGGCAGGGTATCTTTCAAAATAACCAATAAATAATCCGGCCTGAAAGAGACTATGGCTTCTCTGATTTTTTTAAATTCCAAGTTTCTCATACCATCTATAAGTAAATACTCCATACCCAGTTTTTCAAAACAACGCGGGGCTGAGTCCCAGTCAAAACCTAAACCTTTATACCGCCACAGCATATACTGGCCTATAGCACATATCTTTTTACTCTTTGCAGGCGCACTGCCAGCTGCCCTCCTCGTTGCCTTTATTTCAATATAATTCCCTGCCTTATCAAGGGAATCTATAAAAAAATCGTTCTCGTTAAAAATCTGGGCAAGTGAACTTTTGTCGAAAAAGACTGTATTTTGCCCTTTTTCGGAAATCAATTTCTCGTTAAGGACTTTCAGTTTTATGGTGCCGGGGCAGGCCCTTATATTATTTATAAAGCTTCTTATTTCATTTTTTACGCATAAAGGGCTGTATATAAAACTTTTTACGGAAAAAAGCCTCTTATAATCATCTGATAGATGAACAAAATTATGCGCCTCCAGTAACCCATCGAGGCGATTATTGAAATTATCTACACTAAGTATACATCCGGGGACAGAGATCCTCTCAAGTTCATTAAATGCCGCGTTGAGCTCTTCGCCGGTTTTTGCCGATACAGAATCATAATCCAGGAGGATATTTTTAACCATTTTGTTCTCTATGGGCAAATCTGAAAATAAAGACCTTATTACTCTTTTATTGTTTCCCTGTTCGTCTATATTCATATACCCGTAGTAGGTCCTGCCGCAACAGCCAAGATTGACCCTTAAGAAATTTGAATCATCCGTAAATATATAATTCCTACTGTTTATAACCCTTGCTTTATGGAATCTTTTTAACATAACCAGCATGGAAAAGATTTGCTGATCGTCTGTTATGATAAAATCGAATTTTTTCTTTTTAACAAGGGGCTTCACGACGCATCTTAATCGGAATAAAACAGGCACATATCTGACTATGCTGTTCGCGTGGATATTCAGGGCATTCTTGTCTATATTCGAAGATAGTATCGCCCATATCCAGTTGCATTTTTTAGCCAATTCGTATGTCGCTGCCCTCAGCTTTTTAAAACGGGCTTCGTTCTTTTTGGTGATTATATAAAGAAATCTCTGTGGCTTTCCGAACATCTCGTAAAAAATCTTCTGGTTCTTCTTAAACATCTCTTCGTAATTATCTATCAGATTAAAAGATGTGCTTTCCGCATGCCACACATAGCCGCCCATGGCAAGAACTGATTTATATCCGTTCCTGGCAGCGCGTATGCAGTATTCCGTATCCTCAAAATTGCCAAGGCCATAATCCTCGGCGAGTATCCCTATATTATTTATGACCTCCCTTTTTATCAGATAACAGAATCCTATGGCGTTTGCCATTTTTATGTATTGCCCGGAATAAAGGCGGCGTAATTTTTCCGCATATTTCTCCAATGACATATACCAGGGTTTGCGGTGGCCCAGATTATTGCTCGCCGGATTAACAATGCCTATATCCTGCGAAAGTTCAGCCACCTTTATCATTTCAGAGAGCCACCCTTTCATTACGATAGTGTCATTGTTATGGAGGCATACGTATTCTGCGTCCGAAGCTTGCATCCCCTGGTTAGTAGCCTTTGGAAAACCCAGGTTTTTCTCGTTTCTTATCAGAATATATCCCGGTAATCTATGATCTTTTTTCAGGCCCTCGAGATATTCCTTTGTCTCTTTCTCGCTGCCGTTATCAATGATTATCAGGCGGTACGGATATTCGGTATTTTTTATAATACTCTCCACGCACTGCTGAGTATAATCCTTTAGATTCCAGACGGGTATAACTATGTCGCATTTCATTTAAAAAATTCCTTTATATGTCGCGTTACCATATCCTGCTCTTTGAAACTAAGGTCAGGATAGAGAGGCAATGTCAAAAGTTTTTCCCAGACTCTGTCAGCCACCGGACAATGCGCCTTGAACTTTTTATACATCCTGTAATGGTGGTTAGGGATATAATGGACACCCGTCGATACACCTTTTTCCTGCAGATAAGCGTTTAATCCGTTCCTGTCATCGGTTTTT
Source organism: Candidatus Omnitrophota bacterium (assembly GCA_018902915.1). Taxonomy (GTDB): domain Bacteria; phylum Omnitrophota; class Gorgyraeia; order Gorgyraeales; family Gorgyraeaceae; genus JAHIPS01. The sequence continues at coordinate 23,234 of JAHIPS010000080.1, forward strand.
ATGACATAATTATGATGGGCGCTTTTCGTGTATTTCTTTACTACAGGCGTCTCTATTGAACCTGTACCTTTCAATAAATCATTATATCTTAAACTTAACTCGCGACGTCTGTCATTCATCTTATCAAGTTTCTTTAACTGCACAATGCCTATCGCAGCAGGAATATCATTCATGTGATATTTAAAGCCGATTTCCTCGACATCATAGTACCACGAGTATTTCTTCGTATCCTTTTCCGATTCCTCTCTGTCCCAGGTGCCTTTTGAGATGCCGAGCCATCTCAATTTTTTCAGACGCTCGTAGATCCTTTTGTCATTGGTGGTGATCATGCCGCCCTCGCCTGTCGCGAGGTTTTTTACCGCGTGAAATGAAAAGCAGGCAATGTCGCCCAGTATGCCGACCTTTTTTCCCTTGTATTTAGCGCCGCATGCGTGCGCGGCATCCTCTATTATTTTTATATTGCCGGTTTTGGCCAGTTTTCTGACAATATCCATATCGCAGGCATGCCCGCCGTAGTGAACCGTGACTATTGCCTTTGTGTTCCTTGTGATATTTCTCTCTATTTCTTTTACGCTGATATTAAGCGTATCTGGTTCGACATCGCAAAATACAGGCCTTGCTTTATTGTATAAAATAGCGTGATTTGTCGAAACAAACGTTATGGGCGTTGTCAGCACATCTCCGCCTTCGACATCCATGACCGCAAACGCAAGATGAAGAGCGGCAGTGCAGGAATTTAAAGCAACTGCGTATTTCGTGCCTATATATTTTGCGAACGCCTCCTCAAATTCCTGTGTCTTTGGCCCAAGTCCCACCCATCCCGAGGCCATGACTTTTTTCACTGCCTCGAATTCTTTTATGCCATAAGAAGGTCTAAATACAGGTATCATGACATTTCCTTTCTTAATAGCTTTAATCCGTCTTTGCAATTTAAAGGTTTGATCTTTATCTCTTTAACCAGCTTATCGATCTTAAGCCCGGCCTTTCTCGGCCTTGCAGCCTTTAGGTGCAGGTCCTTTAACTTGAGCTTTTGTATGAGGGACTTATCCAGGCTAAAAATATCTGATATCAAACTGATATACGCATAGCGGTGCAAAAAATCGCTCCCGGCCACATTAAAGATACCTCGCTTATCAGATTTGATTAGCTTCACAATCGCCTCTGACAATGTACCAACATAAGTAGGGGTACAATAAAAATCGTCTGCTGCATAAACCTTTTTATTATTCTGCATATTGCGTATTATTTCTACGGCGAAATTTCTGTTTCTATGGTCAACTCCGTAAAGCTGCGCAGTCCTTACTATAAGAAAATCATCCAGTGAGTCCCTGACAATAGCCTCGCCTTCCAGCTTGGTCTTTCCATAGATATTTATCGGACAAGGGCTGGTCTCTTCGCTGTATGGTCCGTTTTTGCCATCAAAGACATAGTCTGTCGATAAGAATACAAACTTTGCATCATACTCTTTTATCTTTCTCACCAGATGCAATGTTCCACTTACATTTACCTCCCTGGCAAGCCTGGGCCTTTTTTCGCACAGATCAACATCTGTGATACCGCCTGCACACACCACAACCTCCGGCTTAAAAAAATTAAATATCTTGTCTACGGTCTTTCTGTCCTTAAGGTCCAAGTAAAAAAGCCCTTCGCATTCCTGAGAAAAATATGTCCCCAGGACATTCCATTTTCTCTTTATAACATCATTATACAATCTGCTTCCAAGCACCCCGGAAGCACCGATTATTAGTAGCCTCATAATAAATTAGTCAGTATATCAACTACGTATTTGATATCTTTCGCGGGCAATTCAGGATACATCGGAAGAGTCAAAATTTCTTCGCAGCATTTTTCTGAAATTGGAAAGTCTCCTTTTTTATAGCTAAGGTCTCTATACGCCTCCTGTAGATGAATTGGGATTGGATAATGTATTAAAGTCCTTACACCTTTTTCAGCCAAACCCTCCATCACGCCCTTTCTATTTTTTATACGTACTACGTAAAGATGGTAAACGTGCCTGACATAACTAGATTCATAAGGTAATATCATGTCAGCTTTTTTTTCTTTAAATAATTTCGTGTAAAGAGCGGCGTTTTGTCTTCTTATGTCATTCCATTTGTCCAAATGCTTTAATTTTACTCTAAGTATCGCTGCCTGCAATGTATCAAGCCGTGAATTATACCCTTTAAGGATATGCTCGTATCTATCCTTCCTGCCATAATCTCGCAACAAAAGAAGTCTTTCCTTTATGTCTTCTGAATTTGTCAGTATCATGCCAGCGTCTCCGAACGCGCCGAGGTTTTTGGTTGGGTAAAATGAGAAGCAAGCAACATCCCCGAAACTTCCCACTTTTTTATTTTTATAAAGCGCACCGTGTGCCTGCGCGCAGTCCTCTATTACCTTTAAATTATGTCTCTTGGCAATCTCCATTAAGGGATCCATATCAGCCGGGTGCCCGTAAAGATGGACAGGCAGTATCGCCTTTGTCTTTTTTGTAATCGCTTTTTCTATTTTTGAAACATCGACGTTGTAAGTTTTCTCGTCTATATCTACAAACACCGGGGTAGCGCCTGCCATAGATATAGCAAGCACGGTAGCTATATAAGTGTAAGGCATGACTATTACCTCGTCACCTTTGCCAATGCCGCAGGCAAGGCACGCCAGAAACAACGCGTCTGTCCCTGAATTCACTCCCGCGCCATGCTTTACACTGCAGTACGCTGCAAACTCTTTCTCAAAAAGCTTCACATCTTCACCTATGATAAAACCGCCCGACTGCATAACCTTCTCTATTGAGCCTTTTATCTCGTCTTTTATAACTTCATATTGTTTCTTAAGAGTAAAAACATCTACCTTCATAATATCCTCCCTGTCTTTATGTTTAAAACTTGTATATCTTTCTTTTCTTTCCAGTTGGTTTTTCCAAAAAAGATTTTTTCGCGACTATATAATATTGGTATGTCAAAAAATCCTTCATTAGACTCAGGAAAATAAGATTAAGGACCCTGAAACCCCTGCTGGCCACTATATTCCGCTTTATCGACTCTATTCCGAAACCCGCTGCGGCAAACATCTCTTTTATGTTTATCAATGTAAAAAAACGTACATGAGACACATCGAGTATGCCGCTGTCCACATAGTCCCATGTCCCGCAAAAGAGGCGTATAAGCACTTTGTAATACCTGACATTAGGCATACTTGCTATTACTATGCCATCATCTTTTAAATATTTCTTATATCTTATCAAGACATGGGTCGGATCGTAAAAATGTTCCAACACGTCTCCGTAAATAATGCAATCAAAGTATTTCTCATCAAGGCATGGGTCGTCTTTTTCCGCATCACAGCATATTACGCCGTGCAGGTATCTTCCGGCTTCCTTGCAGGATTTCTCATCTTTTTCAATGCCGGTCACTTCCATGCCTGATTCTTTAAGTCTTTTGCCAAGAACACCTACGCCGCAACCTACATCCAGGACCCTGCGGACAGTTTTAGGGACAAGTTTGAATACATCTGTCCTGTCATGTAAAAAATAACTTTTGTTTTTTATCTTTTCCGGCATCACATCTCCCTGTAAATATTACTGAAGGCGTCAAAGACCATATCGACAGAAATATCTTCTACGCATTTTTTAGTATTGCATTCTGGTAATTTGAAACGCTTATAACACGGCCTGCATTCCGTATTTGCTGTAATAACAATATTGTCTTTACCGGGTGGATATGGGCCGTACGCCTTTTCATCAACAGCGCCGAACATGGATATCGTCTTAATGCCCTGACTTGAAGCAATATGAAGAGGCCCACCTTCACTGCAGATCACAACCTTGCATCTCTTGCACAATGCCGCCATTTGTCTTATGGTGGTTTCCGGAGCAACCAGCGCCTTTTGCTTCATACTACCGGCTATTTCATCGACCAGATCTTCTTCGCCCGGACCCCATACCAGGATCATCTTTGCTTTGAATTTTTCAGCGATCCCGTCGGAAAGCTCGCTGAAATTTCCGGCGCCCCACCGCCTTCTCTCCTGGTCTTTTTTACCAAAACTGACTCCTCCACCAGGGGCAATGCCTATCAGAAAATCATCTTCTCTGACACCTGATCTTTTTAAAAAGTCATCTATGTAACTATTGTCTTCGTCTGTTACAACAAGGGTTAATCTGTCCAAGGCTAAGCCTTGAACTGTCCAAGGCTTAGCCTTGGACAGAAGCTCCATGTAATATTCAGCAACTGGCTTATCATTAAAACCATTAAACGCTATCCTATGTGTCAAAAATCTCCCGTGGCCTCTATAATCAAAGCCTCTCCGTTCTTTTATGCCTGAAAACCAGCATAAAAACGCGTATTCCTTACCGAGAGAAAGATCAAATACAATGTCAAACTTACTTTTCTTTATTTCTTTCCAGAAGCCTATGATTTTTTTTATACAGTCTATTTTGGATTTTTTCCAAAGCGCCCGGTATTCACTTCTCTCGAAAACAAATATCTCATCCACGTCAGGATTTGTCTCGAGCATCTCCTTTGTCCTTCTATTACATATATATCCTATATAGGGCCCAAGGTATTTTTCCCTGATAGCCGATATCAAAGGCGTAGAAAACAGGACATCTCCTACACCAAACGGGTTTATTATCAGTATACGTTTTGGCATATTCAGATTTAATATCACTAGTGTCCAAATTATGATTGAAAAAGCCTAACCGAATCCTTATGATGGTAATAGCACACCACCATCATTAACACCGACTTCCGTCGGTAAACAAGGAGGGTTAGGCTATGCACCATCATAACACAATTTTAGGGCAAATGCTAAAAATGTTTTCGAGATACGAATTCCAAAAAGCCGTTTCTGAGACCGGAACCGAATACCATTCCAGGGGTTTCAGCTCATGGAATCACTTTGTTGCCATGCTCTTTGGCCAGCTTTCAGGCCAAGATAGCCTGCGCGGTATTGAGGCAGGCCTCGCTACCCAAAGTGCTATGCTATATCATACAGGCATCAGACCAATTCATCGTTCAACCCTTGCTTATGCCAATAAGCATCGCTCGCATGAGCTTTTTAAAAAAATCTTCCTGGCCATGCTGTCCAAATGTCAAGCCATAGCGCCGCGACATAAGTTCCGATTCAAAAATCCACTTTATAGTATAGATGCCACTATTATCTCCCTATGCCTTTCGCTCTATGACTGGGCGAAATTCCGCACCGCTAAAGGCGCCATTAAGCTTCATGTAAAGCTCAATCATTCAGGATACCTGCCAAGTTTTATGGTAATGACCGCCGGCAAGGTCCATGAGACCCAGATTGCTCCATCAATACCCTTAGAGAAAGGCGATGTCGCCATATTCGACAAAGGCTATACCGACTTTTCATGGTATAAATCTCTCGACGATAAAGGCGTCTTTTTTGTCACCAGAATTAAACGGAACGCGCATTATCGTGTTACCGAACGTAAAGATATTCTGTATCAATCGAAGAATATATATTCCGACCAGATCGTAGGGCTTAAGGGATTCTATTCCAAGCAAAGGTATCCACAAAGGCTTCGCCGTGTCCGCTCTAAGGATCCGGATACAGGTAAAATCATAACTATCCTTACCAATAACTTTACCTGGTCGGCTAAAACAATAGCAAAGATTTACAAAGAGCGCTGGCAGATAGAGTTATTCTTTAAATCCATTAAGCAGCAGCTTAAGGTTAAGAGCTTTGTCGGCACCTCCAAGAATGCCCTGCTGTCCCAATTATGGGTCGCTTTGATAACGTATTTGCTGTTGTCATATTTAAAGTTCAAATCGAGATTCTCTTGGTCTCTTTATACGCTCTGTTCGATACTGCCTGCGAATATCTTCGCAAGGCGTAACCTCTGGGACTGGCTCAATGCACCGTTTAACGAGCGCAGTAATGCGCCGCCAGAGATGCTGCAGTTAGAGTTCAAGTTTTGCTAATTTGGACAGTAATGA
>JAHIPS010000081.1 GCA_018902915.1 Candidatus Omnitrophota bacterium
GATGATGATATGAATACGTCGAAAAAAAGTATATTTGCCTGCGGTGATTGTAAAAAGAAGTTATTGCGTCAGGTAGTGACTGCCTGTGGCGACGGCGCTACGGCAGCATTCAACGCACAGCAATATGTGGAAAAATTAAAAGGTGCAGCTTATGAATAAAGAGGCTGCAACATGCCCAAGCTGTCGCAGTTTCTTTGGCCAATATAATTTTTTAAAAAATGACAATCCTATCTTAATAATACTAAAATAGTATCATTAAGAAAGGAGGCTTATATGATAAGCAAAAAGATGTCGGCTAGTTTAAATGAGCAGATCAACAAGGAGATCTATTCAGGCTATCTTTATCTTTCAATGGCTGCCTATGCTACTTCCATTGGCCTGAATGGTTTTGCCAACTGGTTTAAGGTACAGATGCAGGAAGAGATGGCTCATGCCCAGAAATTTTATGATTATGTGAACCAACAAGGAGGAAGGATAGTCCTGAAGGCCATTGATGAACCGCCTAAAGACTTCGCAAGCCCAAGGGATTTATTTTCAAAGACACTGGAGCACGAGAAGATGGTGACAAAAAGGATCAATGACCTGGTAAAGCTGGCAAAAAAGGAAAATGACAATGCAACAGAGACGACGTTGCAGTGGTTTGTCACAGAACAGGTCGAAGAAGAGGCAAATCCTACAGAGATGTTACAGAAACTTGATATCGTAGGAAAGGATGGAAACGGAATATTGACAATAGACAACCAGCTTGCGACAAGGGTCTTTGTCCCTCCGCAGCCTCAGGGGTGATCGATGAAGGAAAAGAAAGAATTCGTCTGTTATGATTGTTTTAAGCTCAGGACATGCAAGGAATCACTGGCGTCCTGGATATTTTTCTTTATCGCGCTCGTGGCTGTGATATCTCTAAGGGCAATGAGCATATTTGCAAATTCCAGCCCTATGTTTGCTAAGATGCTGTGGTATGTAGGCGTTGGTGGGTTTTTAATATTCTTTATTTATAAGTTCAGGTATGATCAAATATTGCAGAGGGAGCTTGAGAAGACAGACCTAAAAGATAAGTTACTCAGTAAAAAAGAGCTTACAGAGCACGATAAAGAGGTCTTGGGAACTATTGTCTGTAAATTGAGTTCGAAAAAGGACAAGATAAATTATTTCTTTATCTTTGTAAGTTCTGGTCTAGCTTTGGCAATAGCTATATGGGTGGACTTTGTAAAGTAAGATTCCCCGTCCGCCTACGGCGGACTCGGGATAAATTCGCAATTATTATCCGCCGCGGCGGATAATGTGCTCATTTAAAAATGAGGAGGTGTAATATGCCAGAAGCAAAATATGTTTGTTCAGATGATATACTTTGCGGAGTAAATCTTCCAAAGGATGCAAAAAATCTTGCTGATCTTGAAAAAAAGCATATCCCTGTCATAGACGCGCCTAGCAATGTTAAAAAAGACGAAGTCTTTGAAGTCAATATCAAAGTCGGCGGCACAGATGGAGTCGAGCATCCTAACGAGGCAGGTCATTTTATTGAATGGTTAGAACTTTACTGCGGCGACACATTTCTTGGCCGGGCTGGTTTTTGCGGCGGAACGAGTTACGGCGTAGCCAGGTTTAAAGTAAAGCTGTCTCATGCCCATGGTCCATTAAAGGCATGGGCAAGGTGCAATCTCCATGGACTCTGGGAAGGCACAAAAGAAATCGCGATAAGTTAAATGCCCAAAAAATTAACCGAAGGCATAATCAGATTTTTCCACCACCAGCCTTATACCATAGTAACTACTGTGGATAGGGACGGGTGTCCGCATAATTCCTGTAAAGGTATAGTGGATATAGAAGAAGACGGAAAGGTATATCTCTTGGACCTTTACAAGGCAAAGACGTATGAAAACCTCAAGCAAAATCCCCACATAAATATTACAGCAGTTGATGAGCATAAGTTTATAGGTTTTACCTTAAAGGGCAAGGCAAAGATAGCCAATAAAAATAAATTAAAGTCTCATATAGTCAAGGCATGGGAGACCAAGATCACAAAGAGGATATCACAGCGCTTACTCAAAAATCTTAAGGGAGAAAAAGGCCACCCTCTTCATCCAGAAGCGAGCTTGCCAAAGCCAGAATATCTAATAGAAGTCGATGTGAACGAAGTAATTGATCTCACGCCGCACCACATTAAATCCACCGCATAGGTGCGCATCGCGCACCTATGCGGTGGAATAGGTAAATAATATGTTAGATCTGATCATTATTGGCGCAGGCCCAGCCGGCATAACTGCTGCAGTCTATGCTGCGCGGAAGAAGATGGACCTATTGGTGATAAGTAAAGATATCGGCGGCCAGACTGCATGGAGCGGTGATATTGAAAATTATACAGGGTATCAATTTGTAACAGGGCCTGAGCTTGTGGCTAAATTCGAAGAGCACATGAAAAAGAACAACATTGCCTTAAAAGAAAATGAAGACGTTATAGGAATCGAAAAGAAAAAAGACAAGGTTTTTGTTAAAACTGACAAGGGAGAATATGAGGCAAAGACAGTTATAATCGCATCTGGTAAACGCTCAATGGAATTAGGCGTCCCCGGGGAAGAGGAGTTTAAGAACAAGGGCCTTACATATTGCGCGACATGTGACGGGCCGCTTTTTTCAGAAAAAGATGTGGCAGTTATCGGCGGAGGCAATTCTGCGCTGGACGCAGCGCTTCAGTTAATCAAGATAGCCAATCATGTATATATAATAAATATTGTTAAAGAACTGACAGGAGACCCCGTCGAGCAGGACAAGCTAAAGAACAGCAAGAATGTGACCATAATGAACGAAGCCCAGGTGACGGCTGTCTTAGGTGATAAGTTTGTCAACGCCATTAAGATCAAGACTAAAGACAGTGAGAAAGAAATACCTGTCCAGGGTGTTTTTGTTGAAATAGGACTTATCCCTAATTCAGGTTTTGCAAAAGGAATAGACAAAAACGAAAAGCAGGAGATAAAGGTAGATAGCTATAACCACACCAATATCCCCGGCGTCTTTGCCGCAGGTGATGTTACTGACGTACCTGAGAAGCAGATTATTATAGCAGCCGGCGAAGGCGCAAAGGCCACACTGGGTGTATTTAGATACTTGTCTCGCCTTAAGTAAGATTAACCGCGTAGGTTGCCAAAATTGGCAACCTACGCGGTTGACAAGGTATGAAACCAGCAGAAGAAAGAGTAATAAAGATAGTAAGGATACTACGTAAGTCCTATCCAGGACACAAAACCGTGCTTTACTATAAAACACCTTTTCAGATCATGGTAGCGACTATACTTTCTGCCCAGTGCACGGATGAGAGGGTGAATAAGATCACGCCTGGTCTTTTCAAGAAATATAAGACTGTTAATGATTTTGCAAAGGCAAGGCAGTCTGTGTTGGAGAAGGAGATCCATTCAGCTGGTTTTTATAGAAATAAGGCAAAGAATATAATAGCAGCGTCTAAAAAGATAATAAAGGAATTTAAAGGAAAAGTGCCTGATAATATGGAGGGACTTATTTCTTTGGCAGGGGTGGCTCGTAAAACCGCAAATATAGTCCTATCAAGCGGGTTTAAAAAGGCAGAAGGCATAGCTGTTGATACGCATGTTAAAAGACTTTCAGGAAGATTGGCCTTGAGTAACGAAAGAGATCCTAATAAGATAGAGCAGGATCTTCTAAAGATCGTGCCTAAGAAGGACTGGCTCGATCTTAACTATATGCTCGTGGACCATGGCAGGGCGATATGTAATGCAAGAAAGCCGCTGTGTGGCGAGTGCGTGGTAAGTAAACTGTGCCCGTCAGCAAACAAGGTATGATTTAACCGTCCCAGAGTGGGTAGATGCGTAGGCTACCCACTCTGGGTAGCCTACGCATCTACCCATAGGTTATATGATAAAACAAGCAATGCTTTACGACAAACTGGACAATGGCAGGGTGAAGTGTAATCTCTGTGCGCATTGCTGCAAAATTAGCCCTGATAGCTCTGGGATCTGCGGCGTAAGAAAAAATAAAGATGGTGAATTGTATACACTTGTCTATGGTGATGTTATTGCTTCACATGTGGATCCAATTGAGAAAAAACCCCTCTACCATTTCCTACCTGGCTCGTATTCTTATTCAATAGCGACAATAGGGTGTAATTTCAAATGCAGTTTTTGTCAGAACTGGGAGATATCCCAGGCATCAAAAAGGCAAGACGCCCTTTCAGGGTATGAACTCATGCCTGAAGAAGTCGTGCGAGAGGCAAAGAAGAATAACTGTAAGAGCATTTCGTATACTTACACTGAACCAACAATATTTTTTGAGTATGCATATGATACTGCAAGACTTGCTAAGAAAGAGGGGCTTTATAATGTCTTTGTAACAAATGGTTACATGACAAAAGAAACGCTTAATGTTATAAAGCCGTATCTTGATGCTGCAAATGTCGATCTTAAATCTTTTCGAGAAGATTTCTATAGAGAGATGTGTGGCGCTCATCTAAAGCCTGTCCTTGATACTATAGAACTAATGAAAAAACTTGGCATATGGGTAGAGATCACAACCCTGGTTGTAACTGGCAAAAATGATTCAGATAATGAATTTAAAGATATTGCAGAATTTATTGCAAACCTCGACCCTGGTATCCCCTGGCATATATCTCGCTTCCACCCTGATTTTAAATATCTGGAGGGAAAACCAACGCCCATTGATACTCTAAAAAGGGCGAGAGATGTAGGAAAGAAAGCAGGTCTTAGAAATATACATTTAGGTAATGTAATAGAAGTCTAAAATAGATTTATAAAACCCTTTCCAAGATTCTATTGTTACCTTGTTAAATTAGGTAGTATAATAGTATTCGGACATTAAAGGAGAATATATGGATATATTGTCTAATTTAGGTGCGCTTTTAGGATGTTCGTGGGCATCGGGTGTAAATCTTTATCTTACGATCGCAGTTCTGGGGATCCTGGATAAGATGAACATATTAAGCCTGCCGGGTGATCTAGAGGCCATATCCAATCCATTTATAATCGGAATAGCAATAGCAATGTATCTGGTGGAATTTTTTGCAGACAAGATCCCGCTTGTGGATTCTGCCTGGGACTCTATACATACCTTTATAAGGCCAATAGGAGGCGCAGCGCTTTCATATATGGCAATGGCTGATATGGGCCCAGTGGCGCAGATACCAGCGGCCCTTTTAAGCGGCACTATTGCCATGGATTCGCATCTTACAAAGGCCACCGCGCGCGCTGCAATAAATACTTCGCCCGAGCCATTTACCAATTCTATTGCCAGCGTCTCAGAAGATGCAATGGTAGTAGGTGTGATATGGATGATAGTGAAGCACCCGATAATAGCCGGGATAGCTGTAATACTCTTTGTGCTTTTTTCAATATGGTTTTTAAAGATGATGTTCAGGTTTGTCAAAAAGATATTTGGCCGGGGGAAGAAAGATGAGACTGATAAGAAATAAAATTTGCAGGCGCAGATTCAAAATACAGTTTAGAGTAAGAAAATGGTTATTTGGCGGAAAAAAGAAAAGCCCAAAACCCATACTGACAAAGAAATCATAATTGACAGGTTTTTTATTTCTGCTATAATTGATATTGAAGTTCAATTTCAATTATAGGGGGGGCGCGATATGGCGAGCGCATTACAGGTCTTTGTCGACTACCTCAGAAAAAAACATCTTAAATTAACAGACCAGCGAAACGCGATCTTGAATGTCTTTTTGAAGACAGAGCGCCACTTGAGCGTTGATGACCTTTATGATATTGTGAGAAAAAAGGATTCAAGTATTGGCCATGCAACTGTATTCAGGGCATTAAAGCTTTTATCTGAGGCAGGTATTGCCAAAGAGGTAAATCTCGGAGATGGCAAGACCAGGTATGAGCATAAATATGGGCATGAGCATCATGATCATCTTGTCTGTCTTGAATGCGGCAGATTTATCGAGGCAGTGGATTCAAAGATAGAGAGACTTCAGGAAGAATTGTGTAAGAGGCATGGATTTGTAGCACAGCAACACAAAATGGAGATATTCGGGATCTGCAAGAAGTGTAGATAGGGGGAAGAATGGTAGTGGATTTGACTCAGATGAAGCCAGATGAGACTGGTATTATAAAGGAGCTATGCGGAGGGTGTGATTTTACAAAAAGAGTCCAGGGCATAGGTGTAAGGCCTGGCAAAAGGATAAGAAAGGTAAGTTCTCATTTCTGGCGCGGGCCGCAGACTGTCGAGGTAGACAATATGCGCGTAGCTATTGGATGGGGCATGGCCAAGAAGATTTTTATAGAGGTAGAGAGAGAATGAAAAAGATTTTATTAATGGGCAATCCCAATGTTGGAAAAAGCGCTATTTTTTCTCGACTTACAGGCGCTAGGATCATAGTCTCTAACTATCCAGGCACTACCGTTGAATTTACTCAAGGCCAGATGAAGATAGGCGAAGAAAGGCCCCTAGTAATAGATGTGCCAGGGACTTATACATTAGAGCCGACTTCAAAGGCAGAAGAAGTTGCAGTACGCATGCTAAAGGAAGGTGACTTAGTAATAAATATTGTCAATGCTACAAATCTTGAAAGAAATCTTTATTTAACCCTGGAGCTTTTAGAGAAGGACGTTCCTCTTGTAATCGCCCTCAACATGTGGGATGAAACTAAACACCAGGGAATTAATATTGATATAGAAAAATTAGAAAAAGAATTGGGTGTTCCTGTAATTCCCACCTGTGGCTTGACAGGTGAAGGCATAAAAGAATTGATTACTCGTTTTAAAGAGGTAAAGAATTTAAAAACTAAACCTAGTTCTGACAGCGATAAATGGGAAAGGATCGGCGAGATCGTAGAGCGCGTACAAAAATTAACGCACCACCACCATACATTTTTACAGCGCCTGGAAGAGTTAAGCATAAAACCCTTATCAGGGCTTCCTATTGCAGCAGGTGTTATCTATGTGTCTTTCTGGGCAATACGTCTGATCGGCGAGGGGCTTATTACCTATATATTGGAGCCATTGTTTGACAAGGCATGGACGCCTTTGATGCTCAAGTTCGGCGCCTTGCTGGGCGAGGAGACATTTTTACACGATGTCTTAATTGGGAAACTTATAGATGGCTCGATTGATTTTAAGATGTCTTTTGGAGTTCTGACAACAGGGATTTTTGTGCCAATTGCAATGGTATTGCCTTATATAATCAGCTTTTACCTGATACTGGGGATTCTGGAAGATTTTGGATATCTTCCGAGACTGGCAGTTTTAGTAGACAATTTTATGCATCACATCGGGCTTCATGGTTTTGCAATAGTCCCGATGATGCTGGGCCTGGGGTGTAATGTGCCAGGCGCGCTTGCGCTCAGGCTTTTAGAAGGTAGGCGCGAAAAATTTATCGCAGCAACACTAATGGCTATATCTATTCCTTGCATGGCTCAGATTGCAATGATTGTAGGACTGGTAGGGCAGAGAGGCGGTCAATATCTTGGGATTATCTTTGGCACGCTTTTTATACTTTTGATAGTAAAGGGACTTATTATGAACAAGGTCATAAAGGGCGCAAGCCCTGAGATGCTTATTGAGATCCCGCCGTATAGACTTCCTCAGTTTCGGGCAGTTATTAAAAAGCTCTTCATGCGGGTATCTGGATTTTTAAAAGAAGCAGTGCCATATGTGCTTTTAGGTGTATTTTTTGTCAATATCTTGTATGCGCTGAATATAATACAATATTTTTCAGGCCTATTCGCGCCTGTCTTAACAGGACTATGGGGCCTGCCAAAAGAAGCCATCTCTGCATTGATCATAGGTTTTTTAAGAAAGGATGTTGCTATAGGCATGCTCGGCCCGCTGAACCTTACGACCAAGCAGCTCATAATCGGATGCACTGTGCTCGCAATTTACTTTCCCTGCATTGCTACCTTTGTAATGCTGGTCAAAGAACTCGGCATAAAAGACATGCTCAAGGCGGCTGTAATCATGATGTTCGTAGCACTCATAGTAGGCACACTTCTCAATATAATCCTATAAACATTTTTTTAATTTTTCCCTTGACATCCCTAGGTTATATGTTATACTTCTAATTACTACTAATATGATTAGATTAGTAGAGATTAAAGTTGACAAGCATGATTGGAATAGTAATATAAAGGGGAAAGCATGGAACATCCAAAGAGATCACTTGCAAAGACAGTAACCTGGCGCGTAATAGCTTTTGTGGTAACTATAGTCGCTGTTTATATCTATAGCAAGGATATAAAGGAGTCTCTTGTTGTTGGGATAAGCGCAAATGTCGTAAAGATTTTTTGTATTATGCACATGAACGAGTCTGGAACAGGGTGAAATTCGGTAGAATTAAAGCCCCAGACTACCAGATATAATCAGAAGGGGGAGTTATGAGTTTATTAGAGCCACAGGAAGACTTAAAGGTATTAGTAGAGACATTGAACTTCAAACAAAAGGTCGATCGTTCACTACAGCTTATAAAGGAAGGCTATGATAAATACGGAGACGGTTTTGTAGTAGCCAATAGCCTTGGCAAGGATTCTGTTGCAGTTTGGCATCTTGCAAAACGCGTAGATCCGAAAATACGAGGGTTTATCGTAACTACCAGGTTTAAACCCAAAGAGACGGTCAAGTTTATGAATGAAGAGGTGAGAAAATATCCTGAGCTTAAGGTTTATAAAAACGATGCGAAGATACCAGATAAGCTATATGAGACAGATCCGAACAAATGCTGCGATATATTAAAGGTCGAGCCTGTTAAGCACGCAGTTGAAGAGATGGGAGTTACGTGCTGGGTAACAGGCCTTCGCTGCACAGAGGGTCGCACCAGGACAGATTTTAAAGAGGTCGAAGAGCGCGATAAAGGATTAATAAAATTAAACCCTATTCTCATATGGAAAGAACGCGAGGTCTGGCAATATCTGGCCTTATATGGTGTAAAGGTTAATCCTCTATATACTGAAGGTTACCGCTCTCTTGGATGCGCGCCTTGCACTAAGATCACCAATGAGGATAATGAACGTGCAGGACGATGGATAGGCACGAGTAAATGTGGAGGCGAATGCGGTATTCATACACGGCCTTTGAAGGTAAACGTTAACGGAGACGGCATCTAAGTGGTTATTACGCTGGTATTAATCATAGTCTCTGTTTTTGTGGCATTAAATATGGGGGCGAGCGGTTTTTCAGTTTCTTTTACTCCCTCATATGGCAGCCGTTTGCTGAAAAAGTCCAGGGCAGTTGTTCTTTATGGACTTTGTGTTTTTGCCGGTGGGTTGCTCATAGGGCCGAGGGTTGTAAGTACCCTGGTCAATAAGATCTCGCTAGCGCAGCTTAACCCATATTCCGGTCTTTTGATCTTGTTTTCGGCAGGGGCCATGATGTTTTTAAGTAACATGCTGAAAATTCCGCAGTCCACGAGTTTTGTAACTGTGGCGAGTTTTCTGGGGGCGGGCTTATATTACGGAAAGGTAAACTGGCATACGGTTTCAAAGATTATAATCGTAGCAGCTGTTTTTTCAGCCCTTTCGTTTATAATCACGTATCTTATTAAAAGAAAGATCTACCCGCCGCACAGGGGCAACCTGCATCTTTATGAGAAGTTTCATATTCACAGGAATAAATTTAAAAATTTTATAATCTGGACTGATATGTATTCGGCCTTTGGGATAGGCACGAATAATGTCGCAAATGTTGTGGCTCCCCTGGTAGGTTCATTGGGCATAAGCCCGTTTTTAGCCCTTGGATTGTCTGCTCCTCTTTTTGGGTTGGGGGCATATTTCTTTGGAGAGAGGGTCTTGAAGACAGTGTCCAGGGACATAGTGCCGATCGGTGAAATGTCAGCGGCCATTGTTTCATCGATCACAGCGACCTTTGTCATTATCGCGTCGTTATTAGGATTACCTGCGCCTTATGTCCAGTTTACTACTTTTTCAGTACTTGCGATAAGTTCTGTCAAAGACGGCACAAGGCATACAGCAGGAAAATCTGTTTTTAAAAGGATAATATCCGCATGGATATGCGTGCCCGTAGCCACAGTTTTTTTGAGTTTTTTATTACACTTATTTTTTATTAAAAGGTAACATGATTTATATAAATAGAGATCTTAGAAAGGTGCTTATAGAACACTCTAAGGATGAATTTCCGAATGAGGCGTGCGGTCTTTTGGCTGGAAAAGATAACAGAGTCGAGAGGATTTATGGAATGAGAAATACCGATAAGAGCGCAACGTCATTTTTTATGGACCCGCAGGAACAGCTGAAGGTCATGAAAGAGATGCGCGCTTCTGGCCTTGATTTTATAGGCGTATATCACTCTCATCCTGAGACAAAGGCATATCCTTCAGCTCACGATGTTGAGCTTGCATTTTATCCTGAAGTTTCGTATGTAATTGTCTCATTAAAGGATGGAGATAATCCAGATATATGTTCATTTAAGATTGTAGAAGGGAAGATCACAAAAGAGGAAGTGAGAGTCGAATGAGTTTTGTAGTAGTTGGCACAAATCACAGATATAGCCATATTGAGCTAAGAGAGGAAATATCTTTCTCAAAGAGAGGGCTCCAGGATGCCTTTAATTTCTTGAGAGAGACAGGTGTCTTGAAGTCCAGCGTTATCCTTTCTACCTGCAACAGGGTAGAGATATATGCTTCTACAGGTACGGCTGAGTCTGGAATACACCAGATAAAGGATTTTCTCTCTAGATTTTACGAGATCAATGGCAAAGACCTCTGGCCTTACCTTTATATATATAGGGATGAAGACGCCTTAAGGCATTTATTCAGGGTCGCATCAGGCTTGGATTCCCTGATCTTGGGTGAATCGCAGATCTTGGGTCAGGTGAACTCTGCATTTCATGAGTCAGGAAAGAATGGCTTTGTAGATCCTTCTTTAGGAGAGATTTTTAATTCTGCGATCTCATCAGCAGGAAAGGTACATTTACAAACCAGCATATCTGAAGGGAAGGTGTCTATAGGGAGCGTGGCTGTAGATTTTATAAAGGAAAGAATAGGAAGTTTTTTAAGTAAAAATATCTTAATTATAGGCGTTGGCAAGGTTACAGAATTGGTTTTGAAGTATCTGGAGAAAGAAGGCAAAAACGTAGTTTTTATTTCTAATAGGACTTTTGAACGGGCTCAGTCTCTGGCTCGTCAGATTGGCGCAAAGGCGGTTAAATTTGACAATTTAAAGGAGTATTTAAGTAAAGCAGATGTAGTCATCACAGCAACAAAGAGCCCGCATTTTATTATTAATAAACAGATTATAGAAGAAGCTGTCAGTCAAAAACGCTTACTAATTGTAGATCTGGCTCTGCCAAGAGATGTCGATCCTCGGATAAAAGAGATAGATAGGATAGAATTATTCGATATAGAGGACTTAACGAAAGTTATTCAGAGGAATAGAGATAAGAAGAAACATGAGGCTCTTAAGGCCGAGCAGATTATAGAAGACGAGGTACAGAGATTATGCCAGGAACTGTCAGGGTTGGGACAAGAAAGAGCCCTCTTGCGCTGAAACAAGTGGAAGAAGTTCTAGTTGGGCTAAAAAAATTTCATCCTGATGTAGGATTTGATATTGTTACCATAGATACATATGGAGATATGGATAAAAAAACACCTATATCAAATATAGAAGGAACGGATTTTTTTACAAGAGAAATAGACCATGCGCTTTTAAGAGACGAGATTGATATTGCTGTTCACAGCGCTAAGGATTTACCTGACAACTTAAAAGAGGGGATCAAGATAGCGCTTATTACTGAATCAATCGATCCATACGACTGTTTAGTTTCAAAATCCGGGTTAAAACTTAGCGAACTTCCTCCAGGGGCAAAGATAGGGACGAGCAGTTCGCGCCGCAAGACACAATTGAAGAAATACAGGAGTGATTTTCAGATCGTAGATATACGAGGAAATATTGAAGAACGTTTAAGATTACTTGATGATCGCGAGCGACGAGTGACGAACGACGAGCGACGAATAGATGCCATTGTTATTGCAGCTTGTGCGCTGTTGAGATTAGGTTTAAAACAACGCATAACCGAAAGATTGCCTTTTGAGATTCTAAGGCCACATCCTTTACAGGGTTCGTTGGCAGTAGTAACAAGAAAGGACAAGGTTGATTTGATAAATCTCGTAAAGACAAAGAAGGTCTATATTGTTGGTGCAGGGCCAGGAAGGCCGGATTTAATAAGTGTGAGAGGATTGCGCATTCTTAAAGAGGCCGATGTAGTCATATATGATTATCTTGTCGATAAGGCCCTTTTGGATGAGACTAAGCCAGAATCTGAGCTCATATCTTGCGGCAAGCTTGGCAAGAATAGATTTTCAGGAAAGTCTATCGAGGCACAGGCAAGGATAAGTGAGCTAATTGTTGAGAAGGCTAAAGAGGGAAGGCGTGTTGTAAGACTTAAGAATGGTGATGCAACTATTTTTAGCCGCCTAAGAGAAGAGCTCGAGGCATTAACTAGAAATAAGATAGAATTTGAAATAGTGCCTGGCGTTACAGCTGCAAGCGCAGCAGCAGGTTTTAGCGGCATACCACTTACAGATAGGCATGATTCATCCAGCGTTATTTTTTTAACAGGACACGAATCTGATGATAAGAGAAAAACTAGTATAGATTGGAATAGAGTGGCTGATTTTGAATCCTTGGTTATATACATGGGTGTTGATAGTATCTCAAAAATAGTCTCAGAGTTAATAAAATCAGGAAAATCCGGCAACACTCCAGCAGCCGTAGTATCAAAGGCAACAGACATAAACCAGAAAACAGTCAGGGGCAAGTTGAAAAATATTGCTGAAAAGGTAAGGACAGGAGATATTGAGCCGCCAGCGATATTTATTATTGGAAAAACCGCAGAGCTGGAAAAGGATTTTAACTGGTTCAGGAAGAATAAAAGGGTTTTATTTACAGGTCTGTCTAAGGAGAGATTCTTTACAGACGGGACCTATTACCACCTGCCTTTGATTGACATAGGGCCACTCGATGACTATAAGGAATTTGACAGCCATTTGAAGAAAATCAGACAATTTGACTGGATAGTATTTGCAAGCCGCTATGGCGTGGAGTATTTCTTCGGAAGACTTAAAAAAATTGGGCATGACTCGAGAATACTTAACAACATAAAAATCGCAGGTGTAGGAAATTCTACAAAGGCAAGGCTTCTTGATTTTGGCATTTCAGCGGATCTGGTGCCGCAAAAGGAATCTTCAGAAGGGTTGATCGAGGAGTTTGAGAAGATAGATATCAGAGGGAAGAACATATTTTTGCCCCGCTCTGATATATCTGATAAAGGCTTGGAAAAGGCCTTTCAGAAACTCGGAGCAATAATAGCCACTTCGTCCGCATATAGAAATAGAATTTCCAGAGATTTGCCTGATTTGGACCTGACCAGCTTTGATGAGGTCATGTTTACGAGCCCTTCTACAGTAAGGAATTTTAGAAAAAGATATGGAAGATTGCCCGAGCATGTCAAGGCAAAGTGCATAGGGGATGTGACTTTGAGGGAGGCAAAGAGATGCCGGTTAATAGATTAAGAAGACTCAGGAGGAACAGTGCTATAAGAGACTGGGTCAGCGAGACTGTGCTAAGACCCAAGGATCTCATTTTGCCTTATTTTGTCATCGATGGAAAGGGTGTTGATAGACCTATTAAATCTCTGCCGGAAGTTAGTCATCTATCGATTGACAAATTGCTCAAAGAAATAGCTAAGGTGGAAAAAAGAGGGATAAGGTCTATTCTTTTGTTTGGAGTACCTAAGAAAAAGGACAAAATAGGATCTGAGGCGTATAATAAGGACGGCATTGTTCAAAGAGCGACAAAAGCAATAAAGAAAGAATTCGAAGATTTGGTCGTAATAACAGATGTGTGTCTGTGTAGTTATACGTCTCACGGACATTGTGGTATCATTAAGGGACAAGGGACCCCATACCACAAGGGTACGGAGCAGGCAAGTGACAAGAGACAAGGGTATATTATAGATAATGACAAGACTTTAAAGATTTTGGCGAAGATCGCTCTATCTCATGCTGAAGCTGGTGCTGATCTAGTGGCGCCTTCAGCAATGATGGACGGACAGGTAATGTCAATAAGAGAAGGCTTAGACAAAAATGGATTTAAGGATATAGGGATAATGGCCTATGCAGCTAAATATGCGTCGAATTTTTATGGCCCTTTTAGAGAGGCATTAGATTCTGGTCCACACTTCGGAGACAGAAAGACCTATCAGATGGATTTTAGAAATTCAGACCAGGCCCTGAGAGAGATAGGCCATGATATTGAAGAGGGCGCTGATATTGTAATGGTAAAACCAGCCCTTTCATATCTGGATATTATTTATCGGGCAAAAGAGAAGTTTAATGTACCTGTAGCCGCGTATAATGTAAGCGGTGAATATGCGATGGTGAAGGCATATTCTCAGGGACAGGGGATTGAAAAAGAGTTGGCTCTGGAGATTTTGACGAGCATAAAGCGTGCTGGGGCGGATTTTATAATTACATACTGGGCAAAAGAGGCAGCGGGATGGTTAAACTGAGCGACAAGCGACAAGCGACAAGCGACAAGGAGCTTTTTAGCGAAGCCAGACGATTTATTCCTGGGGGCGTAAATAGTCCGGTGAGATCTTTTAAGGCTGTTGGGGGAAGTCCTGTCTTTATAAAGAAGGCCTACGGGGATAAGATTTATAGTGAATGCGGCGAAGAGTTTATTGATTACTGTCTTTCCTGGGGCGCTTTGATCTTAGGGCATACTCACAGGGAAGTAATCAAGGCTATAGAGAGCTCATTAAAGAACGGAACAAGTTTTGGCGCAGCTACAAGATTGGAGACAGAATTGGCAATGCTTATTGCAGAGGCTGTTCCTTCAATCGAACAGATTAGATTAACAAATTCAGGCACTGAGGCAGTTATGGGCGCGGTCAGACTTGCAAGGGCATACACTGGGAAAAATAAGATTATAAAATTTCAAGGCTCGTATCATGGGCACGCAGATTATCTTTTGGATTGCACAGGCGTGCCAGAGGACTTTAAGAGACATACAATTGTAGTTCCGTATAACGATATAGGCGCTGTTTTAGAAGCAGCTGAGCTGCACAGGGAAGATTTAGCTGCGATAATAGTTGAGCCAGTTTCCGGGAATTGCGGAGTGGTATTGTCAGACATTGGTTTTTTGCAGGGTTTGAGAAAGATCGCTGATAAATACAACACAGTTCTTATTTTCGATGAAGTTATTACTGGATTCAGGGTTTCATACAGCGGCGCGCAGGGAATTTTTGGAATAAAAGCAGATATTACCTGCTTAGGTAAGGTTATAGGCGGGGGATTGCCGGTAGGCGCCTTTGGAGGAAGAAGGGAAATTATGGATCTTTTAGCGCCCGAAGGAGACGTCTATCAGGCAGGGACATTGTCAGGTAATCCAGTCGCGGTCACAGCCGGGATCACGACCTTGAAAATACTGAAAGAAATAAATCCATACCCAGATCTGGAAACCAAAACAAAGAAACTATGTGAAGGGATTATGGCGAGCGCTAAAAAATATGATATAAAGCTGAGGGCTAATTATATTAGTTCTATGTTTAGCATATTTTTTGGAGAAAATGGACAGGATAAGGGATTATTTAAAAAGTTTTTCCACGGATTATTAAAAAGAGGTATTTATTTTTCACCATCTGGTTTTGAGGCAAATTTTTTGTCAACCGCGCATAGTAATGAAGATGTAAAGAAGACATTAGATGTGATCGATGAGACATTTGAAAGTTTAAGGAGGTCAGAATGAATATTCTAATCAATGGTAAAAAAGAAGAGTTAAAAGATGTTGTTACAGTGGCTAAGCTTTTAGAGCAGAAAAAGATCAGACCTGAGGTCGTGACTGTAGAATTGAACGATAAGATCATAGAAAAGAGCAAATATAATGAAATCCAGCTCAAGGACAATGACAGAGTGGAGTTTGTCTATTACATGGGAGGCGGATCCGGAAATAATTCCAAGCTGATGGAAAATGTCCTGGAGTCGATAGGCAATACGCCCATGGTGAAACTTAATAAGATTGTAACCGAAGATATGGCCCGCATATTCGCAAAACTCGAGTTTTTTAACCCAGGCAGCAGCGTCAAAGACAGGATATGCCTTTCTATGATCGAGGATGCTGAAAACAAGGGGCTTCTTTCCAAGGGTTCCACCATAATCGAGCCCACAAGCGGAAATACCGGGATAGGTCTTGCAATGATTTGTGCTGTCAAAGGCTATAAATGCATAATCACTATGCCCGAGACAATGAGTCTCGAGAGAATCTATATACTCAGGTCTTTCGGCGCCGAGGTCATTCTTACTTCGGGCGCAGAAGGCATGAAGGGCTCTATTAAAAAAGCTGAAGAGTTACTAAAGAAGACACCAGTGAGTTTTATGCCCCAGCAGTTCAAGAATAAGGCAAATCCTGCTATTCATAGAGAGACAACGGCCAAAGAGATATTGGATAGCACTGATGGCAAAGTGGATGCGTTTGTTGCCGGCATAGGAACAGGGGGGACTATAACAGGCGTAGGAGAAGTTTTAAAGAAACATAACCCTGATGTTAAGATAATAGGGGTCGAACCAGCATCGAGTGCTGTGTTGTCTGGAAAAGGACCTGGGCCGCATAAGATTCAGGGAATCGGCGCGGGATTTGTACCGGATGTTTTAAATCGTCAGGTAATCGATGAGATAATTCAGGTTAAGGACAGTGATGCTTTTAAAACCTCAAGGAGATTAGCCAGGGAAGAAGGATTGTTTGTCGGTATATCAGCAGGCGCAGCAGCATGGGCAGCTATAAAGGTGGCAAAAAATCTTGACAAAGAAAAAAGGGTGGTCGTGATTTTTCCTGATACTGGTGAGAGATATTTTTCAATGCAGCAGTATTTCGAGGCATAGGGAGCAATTATATGACTGAATATAATATAAAAGAACTCAAGAGTGGTGGGTTGATGAAGCAGAAAGAAAAGGATATATTTTCTCTTCGTCTGCGTATAGTTGGAGGTTTTGTCAAATCCGAACAGCTGATCAAGCTTTCGGAGATAGCCGATAGATTTGGTAAAGGATATATACATTTGACCACAAGACAAGGCATTGAGATCCCGAACGTAAACATCAAAGACTTTGAGAAAGTTAAAAAGGAATTAAACGAAGCTGAGCTTCAGATGGGCGCATGTGGCCAGAGGGTAAGGACAGTAACTGCATGCCAGGGAAAGGAATGCAGTCATGGCTTAATAGATTGTCTAATGCTCGCAAGAGAGATCGATCATAAATATTTTGGCATAGGCGGCCACCCTCATAAATTTAAGATAGGGATTACTGGCTGTCCAAATGCATGTATTAAACCTCATGAAAATGACTTGGGCATATTAGGCAGATTAAAGAAAAGGTTCGTAAGAGAAAAGTGTAACTATTGCGGGCTCTGCGCAGAGATCTGTCCAGTAGGCGCAATAGAGGTGGATAAGGACGATGAGAAGATAGTATTTAATGCAGAGAAATGCATTGGATGCGGAGATTGTGTGTATTCCTGCCCGACTGATGCGTGGCAAAAAAGGCAGGAGGGCTATACTATTTTTGTCGGTGGCAAGATGGGAAAATTCCCGAAGCTCGGCATAAAGGCCTTTGACTTTATTGAGACAAAAGAAAAGGTCTTTGAGGTCATAGAAAAGACATTAGAGTTTTATAAAAAGTTCGGCAATAAAGGCGAGAGATTCAGGGAGACATTGGACAGAGTAGGAGTGGAGAAATACAAGGAGACGGTTTCATGAGTGATGCAGTGCCAAACGAAGTCTTGAACTTGGAGAATATAGCGTGTCCGAATAATTTTGTCAGGACAAAATTGAAACTTGAGGAGATGGAAACTGGTCAGACACTGGAGGTAATTTTGGATGATGGCGAGCCCATCAGAAATGTGCCTCGAGCCGTAAAGGAAGAAGGCCACGAGATTCTAAAGGCAGAAAAGATAGATAATAAATGGAAGATATTGATTAAAAAAATATGAGGTGATTACAATGAGTTATGTAAAAGGATTAAAGTGCAGAGAATGCGGCAGGGAGTTTCCTAAAGAGGCCCTCTATGTATGCGAATATTGCTTTGGGCCATTAGAGGTAGACTATGATTATGAGAATATAAAGAAAAAGCTGACCAGGCAGGTTATAGAATCCCGACCCAAGAATCTCTGGCGCTACAGAGAGCTCCTGCCTATTGATGGAGAGCCTACTGACGGCTTGAAATCAGGGTTTACTCCTTTGATAAGGGCAAGGAATCTGGAAAAGGTGCTCGGTGTAAAAGAGCTTTACTTAAAGGACGACTCTGTAAATCATCCCACGCTTTCCTTTAAGGATAGAGTGGTTGCAGTCGCCCTTTCAAAGGCGAAGGAGTTCGGCTTTAAGACTGTTGCATGCGCCTCAACAGGAAACCTTGCAAATTCTGTAGCAGCCCAGTCTGCTGTAGCTGGCCTGGAAAGATTTATATTTATACCAGCTGACCTTGAATCAGGCAAGGTTATAGGCACATTGATTTATAATCCTACTCTTATAGCAGTAGAGGGGAATTATGACCAGGTAAACAGGCTCTGTTCAGAGGTTGCAACAAAATATAAGTGGGCATTTGTGAATATAAATATAAGGCCTTATTATGCAGAGGGTTCAAAGACATATGGTTATGAGATTGCAGAGCAGTTAGGCTGGAGGACTCCTAAGCATATAATTGTCCCTTGCGCAGGAGGTTCTCTTATTACAAAGATCTGGAAGGGACTAAAGGAATTTAAAAATTTAGGACTGATAAATAAGGTTGATACTAAGATTTATGCAGCCCAGGCAACTGGCTGTGCGCCAATTGTTACAGCGATAAAGGAGAATTCTGAGATCATAAAGCCTATCAAGCCCAATACCATTGCCAAATCACTCGCAATAGGAAATCCTGCTGATGGCATGTATGCTGCTGCGACTGTAAAAGACTCTGGAGGCACTGCCGAAGATGTTACAGATGATGAAATCGTAGAGGCAATAAAGCTTTTGGCAGTTACAGAAGGTGTATTTACTGAGACAGCAGGAGGCGTGACACTCGGAGTTACAAAGAAACTCATCGAACAGGGAAAGATCCCCAAAGACGAAGCAATAGTCGTGTGCATAACAGGAAATGGCTTAAAGACACAGGAAGCAGTGGCTAAAAAAATAGGAAGACCTATAAAGATAAAACCAAATATTGCTTCATTTGAAGAACATGTGAAGCTATAAAGGAGGTAATATGTCAGTTAAGGTAAGGATACCAACGCCTTTACAGAAACACACGAATAATCAAGGAGAGGTCAGTGCGGATGCCACGAATATAAGGAATCTCATCGAGACCCTTGAGAAGAATTTTCCAGGCATTAAAGAGAGGATCTGCGATGAGAGTGGCAATATCCGCAGATTTATCAATATCTATGTCAATGAAGAGGATGTGCGGTTTTTGCAAAAAGACGAAACCCCTCTTAAGGATGGCGATGAGGTCTCAATAATTCCAGCAATAGCAGGAGGCAGTCAATGAAACTTACAGATGCGCAGATAGAGCGCTATTCAAGACAATTGATATTGCCTAACATAGGCGGCAAGGGCCAGGAAAAGATTTTAAACGCAAAGGTCCTGGTGATCGGCGCAGGAGGACTTGGTTCGCCTGCGTCGTTATATCTTGCGTCAGCTGGCGTGGGAAAGATCGGCATTGTGGATTCTGACAAGGTCGAGGTAAACAATCTCCAGAGACAGATAGTGCATTCCACAAGTACTGTTGGGAAGCCAAAGGTAGATTCTGCAAAAGAAAGACTCAATGCAATAAATCCCGAGATAGAGATAGTGCCTTTCAATCTACGGCTAACCTCTGCCAATATCATGGACATCATAAAGGACTATGATATTGTCGTGGATGGCTCTGATAATTTTCCGACGAGGTTTCTTGTAAATGACGCATGTGTTCTGGCTAAGAAGCCTCTTTCGCACGGCGGCATATTCAGGTTTGACGGCCAGGCAATTACAATCTTGCCAGGTGAAAGTGCATGCTACAGGTGTCTTTTTCCTGAGCCGCCTCCGCCAGGCCTTGTTCCGAGCTGTCAGGAGGCAGGCATATTAGGTGTAGTTGCTGGGATAATAGGGACTATCCAGGCAAACGAGGTATTGAAATATATACTGAAAACAGGGGATCTTTTGACAGGAAGATTATTGGTGTTTAACGCGCTGGATTCGAGCTTCAGGCAGGTCAAGGTCCCTAAGGATCCGAATTGTCCGGTATGCGGCAAGAATCCGACTGTTACAGAATTGATAGATTATGAACAATTCTGTCAAGTGAAACCCAGGTCCGCCGCAGGCGGATCTGATGGCTGAACTTGTCCCCCCTGTTTTCTTTGTTTTCATCCCTAGAAATCGCGAATGCGATTTCAGGGATTAAATCCCGGAAATTCTCCGAATTTCACGGGACAAAGAAAACAAAGAAGGGGGGATAATTCGCACCTTCATAGAAGTTAACCAGAGAAGATGTAGTTACGAAAATCAAAGATTTTCATAACTACAGTGCTCATTAAAAAAAGGAGGAGGACATGCCAAAACTCATTGTACATCTAATATATCCACAGAAATTAATCAAAGAACCTGTAATCTACACCATGGCTAAAAAATATGATGTAATCCCGAATATCAGAAGGGCCAAGGTCACAGAGGAAATAGGCGAGATGACACTGGAACTCAACGGCACAAAGGAAAACCTTGAGGCCGGCAGAAAGTATTTAGAAAAGACAGGAGTCAAAGTCGAACCAGTCGTAGGAGATATTGTTGAATAAGAGAAAATTGTTGTTAGGTTGTTTTATTTTTTTAGCGGGAATCTCTTTTGTCGGTTGCAACCGCATGGAAAGCCTGGAGAAGATAGATCTAAGCGATACGGTAGAGTTAGAAGAGATAAAATCCCTTCAAAGGCCTGAGATTAATATATGCGTAGGCTCTATGATTACGCCAGAAGAAGGCTACGCATATTACAAGAGACTGCTGGATTATATCGGGCAGAAACTGCACCTGAAAATAAATTTTGTTGAAAAAAGGACTTATAGAGAAGTGAACTCTTCTTTAAAAAATGGCAATATTGATGTGGCATTTGTATGTGGCGGGCCGTATGTAATGGGTCATGATGAGTTTGGCTTGGAACTTTTAACTGCTCCAGTGGTAAATGGCAAGCCATTATATTACTCTTATGTTATTGTTGGAAAGGACAGTAAGATTAATGACCTTCATGGATTAAAGGGAAAGACATTTGCCTTTGTGGACCCGATATCCAATACAGGCAAATTGATCCCTACCTATATGTTATATGAATTAGGAGAGACCCCTCAGAGTTTTTTCAAGGAATACTCGTATACCTATGGCCATGACAGATCAATCAAGGCCGTGGCTCAGGGCATAGTTAATGGGGCAGCTGTTGACAGTCTTATATGGGACTATATGGATAAAAATGGCAGCATCTATACCCAAAAGACAAGTATAATCAAGGTTTCCGAGCCCTATGGTATTCCTCCGGTAGTGGTGCGGCCAGGGCTGGATGAGGGCCTAAAAGCAAAAATAAAAGATATTCTGTTGAATATGCATAATAACGAAGAAGGAAAAGAGATACTTAAGGGCATGTTCATTGATAGATTCATCGAGATAGACGATTCCAGCTATGATACAATAAGACACGTCAGGGAGAGTGTTATAAAAAGAGATCCTGATTAGAGGTAACTTGTGAAGAGCATACGGTCAAAACTTATTTTCTGGGTCGCGGTATTGTTTATATTTATAGGCCTGTCTATATATCTGCCTCTTTCGATCATACTGCCGGAGAAAATTACGTCCCAGGTCATTAAAAGGGATGTGGATATTGCGAAATTCCTCTCCAATGAAACGAAGAGTCTTTTGCTACTCGACGACAAAATTGCACTTTCAATACTCCTGCATGATAATCTGGATAGATTAGAGGATGTGCAGTATTTATTTGTTCGCGGTCCTGAGGAAAAAATAATATCCCATACATTTAATAAAGGATTTCCAAAAGGACTTTTGTCATTTAATCCAGGTTCATATCCGCATAGCGTGAAAGGGTTTTTAAGCAATAACAGGCGTCTTTACGACATAGCTATACCGATATTAGAAGGAGAGCTGGGAACCCTTCATATGGGCATTTCTTTAGAGTCTGGCAAAAAGGATATCGCGGAGATTGCAAAGATAAATTATTATGTAGCGATTGTTATTCTTATAGGTCTAGGCATAGGCATCGTTGTATTTTTAATCATAGGGATTTTATTTTCAAACCAGATCATAAGATTGAAAAACTTCGCTTCCAGGATCGGAGGCGGGGATTTAGAGGCAAAGATCGACATAAAATCAAAGGACGAGATAGGGGAATTGACAACGGCATTTAATGAAATGGTCGGGCACTTAAAGGAGAACATACAGGAAATCAAGAGACTAAATACAGTGGAAGAACGTAACAGGATCGCCCTTGACCTGCACGATGGTTGCGCGCAGGACCTGGCCAATATTATAAAAAGGATCGAGCTCAGCGAGAGACTTTATAAGATCGACCCTGCGAAGGCTATCGAGGAGCTGGCGTTATTAAGAGAAAGCACAAAGGACCTTTTAAACAGGACGCGTCAGGTGATATTTGATCTCAAGTCGCCAGAAGAGACAGATTTTAATATAGTGGATAATTTAAATAGTTATCTCATAGAGTATAAGAAAAGTAACAACATAGATGTTAATCTAAATATCTCCGGCTCAATAGATGGTATCGTGAACAAAAAATCAGTTTTTTATATCATTCGAGAGGCGCTTGCCAATGTAAAGAAGCATAGCATGGCAAGAAAAGTGGACCTGAGTTTAGTGGCAAATAATGGCAGCAACCTAAAGATATTTATCAAGGATGACGGAAAGGGTTTTAATGTAAATCGCACAGAACTATCTGGTTCAAGTTCTGGCAAGTGGGGCCTTGCAGGTATGCGCCAGAGGGCAAGTTCTTTAGGCGGGACATTTGTTATTGAGTCTGTACCCGAACAAGGTACAATGGTTTCTATAGATATCCCTCTTAAGGAGAGGAGTTAGATATGTCAGATACTATAAGAGTATTTTTGTGCGATGATCATACGTTGTTTCGGCAGGGCATAAGGAAACTATTAACATTAGAAAATGATATCAAGGTAGTAGGCGAAGCAGATAATGGTCTGGATATGATCCCGATGCTGAAGAAAAAAGGGCCTGATGTGATACTGCTGGATATTGGCATGCCTAAAATGGATGGGGTTACTGCTACCTATAAGGTTAAAAAACTCATGCCGCATTTGGAAATCATCATCCTCACGGTGTATGAAGACGAGCCGCACATCTTTGAGGCAATTAAGGCAGGCGCAAAGGGATATTTATTAAAGGACGTTTCCATAGATGACCTTTTAAAGGCGATCCGCAGGGTCTATAAAGGCGAGGCCTTGATTCAGCCTGTAATAGCAGCCAAGGTCTTAAAAGAGTTTGCCATGCTTGATAAGAGGAAGATAAAAGAAGGCGACAGGTTTTATAACGAGCTGACAGAAAGAGAAAAAGAGATCCTGCGCTTGATCGCACTGGGAGGAGCCAATAAAGAAATAGCCAAAAAACTCGGAATCGTAGAAAAGACTGTAAAAAACCATATTTCTAATATCTTTCAAACCCTCCATGTCAATAACCGCACCAAGGCCGCCCTGTACGTCATAGACAAGAAGCTATAGGACTAAAGTCCCAGAGGAAGCTAGGTCTTTATATTTTGGCTAAATGGGACCTTTGCCTCTTGTTGGTATTCTTTATATATATACAATATAGCTAATATTCCTATTTTATATTAGGGAGAGTAGTGTTTCATGAAGTGGTTTATCTCACATAATACAATACGATCATCTTTTCAACTAACACTTGAGAAAGAGTGTGGCGAGAAAGTCAGCCACTGTTATCAGTGCGGCAAGTGCTCTGCAGGATGTCCTATTGCTTTCCAGATGGATTATCTCCCAAACCAGATTATACGAATGACCCAGCTCGGCATGGAACAACAGGTACTGTCCAGCAGGACCATATGGCTTTGTGCATCATGTCTTACCTGCACTGTCAGATGCCCTCGCGAGATAGATATAGCAGAGATAATGGATTATCTAAGGCGGCAGGCGTATAAAAAAGGCATTATCCCTGTGGAAGAGACCGAGATACCTCTTTTCAATAAGATTTTTTTGAGAAATATCGAACTTTTTGGGAGACTTTATGAGATGGGCCTGATAGGCATGTTTAATATGTTGAGCGGGGAGTTTTTTAAAGACGTGTTTCTGGCCCCAAAGATGTTTCTTAAACAAAAGATCAGTATCTTCCCTCCAAGGGTTAAAAACATAAAAGAGACAAGGGCTATTTTTAAAAGATCAGGAAAATTAGGCAAGGCGCACAGAGACAAGCTTCTTAATCCAAGGCTTTTATTTTTGAATCTATCCAGAAAGATCATAGGAAAGATAGCTAAGCGAGATAATTCATGAAATACGCGTATTTTCCAGGATGTTCACTTCATTCAACCGCAAAAGAGTACGACCTGTCTACTAAAGAAGTAGCCAGGGCCCTTGGTATCGAGCTTATAGAAATCCCTGATTGGATATGCTGTGGCGCCACACCTGCCCATATCACAATGCACCTTTTATCATTGGCCCTTCCGGTAAAAAATCTCCTTAAGGCAAAAGAGATGGATTCATTTGAGGTAGTCACTTGCTGCGCCGCCTGTTTTAGCCGCCTTAAAATAGCCAATCACTTTATGCAAAATGATAACAAGCATAGAAAAAATGTCGAAGAGATAGTAGGCGAGCCTTATAAGGGTGAGGTCAAGGTAAGGCATTTCTTGGATGTTTTGATAAATGTTTTTGGATTAAAAAACCTGACCGAGAGGGTGACTAATAAATTGAGCGGCCTAAAGGTGGCGTGTTATTATGGATGCCTTTTAACCAGGCCCCCGGAGATTACACAGCTTGATGATCTTGAAGAGCCGCATCTCATGGACGATTTAATGAAGGTATTAGATGCCGAGCCAGTAAAGTGGCCGTATAAGACAGAATGCTGCGGCGCGAGTTTCTCACTTACAAAGACAGATATAGTGCTTAAATTATCCGGGGACATACTGCAGATGGCCCATGATGAAGGCGCACAGGCAATAGTAGTGGCTTGTCCTTTGTGCCAGTCAAATCTGGATTTAAGACAGGCAGCAATAAAGAAAAAATACAAGAAAGATTTTAATATACCGATTCTTTATTTTACACAACTTGTGGGGCTGAGTTTAGGTATTGAGCCGAAAAAATTAGGACTAGATAAGCATATCGTCAACCCTCTTCCATTGCTGAAGGAGAGAAAGGTCTTGGTCGATAAATAGCCATGAAAATAGGAGTATTTGTCTGCCATTGCGGAACTAATATTGCCGGCACTGTTGATGTAGAGCGCGTTAGCCAAGCTGCCTCTAAGTTTCCAAAGGTCAAGCACTCTGCTTCGTATAAATACATGTGTTCCAACCCTGGCCAGAATCTGGTAAAGGACGCTATTAAGAAACATAAATTAGACAGGATCGTCATTGCCTCTTGTAGTCCCAGCCTTCACGAAAAGACCTTTAGAAAGTGTGTAGAAGCAGCCGGGATAAATCCATATTTGATAGAGATGGCCAATATCAGGGAGCATTGTTCATGGGTCCACAAGGATAGAGAAAAGGCTACTCAGAAGGCGATAGAGCTTACAAGGCTCGCAGTTTCCAAGGTTTCACGAAACAAGCCGTTAGAAAAGACTTATACCACGATAGAAAAAAAGGTTTTGATTATAGGAGGAGGTATTTCCGGGATTCAGGCGGCAATAGATATCGCGTTTGCAAATTATCCGGCTGTCATAGTAGAAAGAGAGCCTTCTATCGGCGGCAGGATGGCGCGTTTTGATAAGACCTTCCCGACGCTTGACTGCGCTGCCTGTATTTTAACTCCAAAGATGGTAACTGTTTCTCAGAGCGAACATGTCACCATGCACACCTATTCTGAAATAGAAGAAGTCTCAGGCTTCGTAGGAAATTTTACCGTAAAGATCAGGAAAAAGGCGCGGTCAGTCGATATTAATAAATGCACTGGCTGCGGCGCCTGTTACAATAAGTGTCCTGTCAAGGTCCCCTCAGAATTTGACATGGGACTTGGTAAGAGAAAGGCTATTTACACCCCTTTTCCCCAGGCTGTTCCCAATGTACCTGTTATAGACCGTGAGAATTGTTTGTATTTCAAGACAAAAAAATGCGGCATCTGTAAAAAGATCTGTACGGTCGGCGCGATAGATTATGATATGAAAGACGAGGTTATAGAAGAGAAATTCGGCGCGATTATTGTAGCAACTGGCTTTAACCAGTTTGACCATTCAGTTTATGGTGAATACGGCTATGGTAAACATAAGGATATGATAACAGGACTGCATTTTGAGCGCATGGTAAATTCCTCTGGACCAACAGGCGGCAAGATCATCAGGCCTTCTGACGGAAAGGAAGTGCGCGACGTTGTTTTTATTCAATGCGTTGGCTCGCGCGATGAACAGAAGGGCCTTCCTTATTGTTCAAGGCTATGCTGTATGTACACGGCAAAACACGCGCTTCTTTTAAGAGAGCATAATAAGGATAGCCAGGCCTATGTCTTTTATATCGACATAAGGGCAGCAGGCAAAAATTATGAGGAATTTGTAAAAAAGGTCCAGGACGAGTATGGCGCGATATATTTAAGAGGAAGGGTCTCGCGCATATTTGAGAAGGGCGGAAAGCTTATTGTAAGGGGAGCTGACACATTAAGCGGCGCGCAGATCGAGATAAAGGCGGATTTAGTGGTTCTGGCAACAGGATTGGTTGCGCAAAAGGATGCACCAAGCTTAGCGCAGATGCTGCATATACCGTATGATAAGAATAATTTGTTCACAGAGGCGCATCCAAAGCTTGCGCCTGTCGAGACAATAACAAGCGGGATATTTTTGACAGGGGCGTGCCAGTCGCCAAAAGATATTCCAGATACAGTGGCTACTGCGTCAGCTGCGTCAGTCAAGGCCCTGGGTCTAATGGTGCAGGATAAGCTGGCAAGAGAGCCCTTGATCGCCAGTGTCAATCAGGATCTATGCTCTGGGTGCCTGGCTTGTCTAAAGGCATGCCCATTTAGCGCAATAGAAGAAGACGAGATCGAGGATCGCAAGCTCAGGAGAAAAAGAACAGTTGCAAAGGTGCGTGAAGCTGTTTGCACAGGCTGCGGCAACTGTACAGCTGTTTGCAGGATGGCTGCTATAGATCTAGAGGGATTTACTAACACTCAGATTATGGAAGAGGTAGAAACATTATGAGTGAGTGGGAACCGAAGATAGTAGGCTTTCTCTGTAATTGGTGTAGCTATGCTGGAGCGGATTTAGCCGGGACCTCCAGGCTTGAATATCCGCCTAATATAAGGATTATCAGGCTCCCCTGTTCAGGCAGGGTCAACCCTTTATTTATCTTAAAGTGTCTTTCCAATGGCGCTGACGGGGTATTGATATCCGGCTGTCATATTGGTGACTGTCACTATTCAGAGGGAAATTTTTACGCGCGCAGGAGATTTGCAGTCTTAAAGAAACTTTTGGAATATCTGGGCATAGACCCGAGGAGATTCCAGATGTCATGGGTATCTGCTTCTGAAGGCGACAAATGGGCAAGACTCGTGACAGAATTAGTAGAAGAGATCAAACAGGCCGGGCCAAACAAGGATTTCGTTAGGAAAAATGATTGACCAGATAAAAACTAAGGCAAAAGAGTTATTAAAGACGAAAAAAGTAGACATAGTTATTGGTTATAAGAAGGCCAGTGACAGGATAGGCGCTATACCTGCTTTTATTGATAAGGAAGGGGATATTGATAAATTAATATGGGATGGGTATTGCGTCTATAATCTTAGCAATTATCTAAAAGACTTTCCAGGCAAAAAAATAGGAATAGTGACAAAGGGTTGCGACGCAAAGTCAATGACAGTGTTATTGCAGGAAAATCAATTGAAGAGGGAGGACATATTTATAATCGGCATCGAGTGTTCAGGCATAGTTGATGAAAAGAGGAAAGGCGGGGATATAGCCTATGATGAAAGATGCAAGGGATGTAAGCCCGCGACGCCGCCCATTTACGATGTTTTGATAAAAGAGGAAGAAAAGAAACAGGCCCCAAGATTGGAACAGGATCCTTATGAGAGCGTGCGTAAATTAGAGACAAAATCTATCGAAGAAAAGTTTAAGTTCTGGCAGGATGAATTTTCAAGATGTATCCGTTGTTATGCCTGTAGACAGATCTGTCCCTTATGTTATTGCCCGAGATGCGTGGCTGAGCAGACGCAGCCTGCCTGGTTTTCAAAGGCGGTTTCTGTAGAGGGCAATTTCAGCTGGAACGTGAACCGCGCGATGCATCTGGCTGGAAGATGTATTGACTGCGGAGAATGCGAAAGGGCCTGCCCTGTGGGGATCCCCTTAAGAGATATAAATAAAAAGATAGAAAAGGATGTAAAAGAGCTTTTTAGTTATGAGGCAGGAGTAGACACTGAACAGAAACCTTTATTCAGCTCGTTTGACAAAAACGACCCAGAGGATTTTATCAAGTAAGTCCGCTTACAGCGGACTTACTTGATCCCCCCTGTTTAGTTTTGTGAAGCAAAACTAGGGGGGATTAATTTAATATATTATGCAAAGACTTATTACTAAACAAGATTTGGTTAACAAGTTAACAGAGCTCTTGAAAGACTTCGAGGTCGTAGGGCCAAAAGAGCTCTCTAATAAAGGTATATTCTATCAGGTCATAGAGGATGCAAAGGAGTTATATCTGGGGCAAGATTTTGCAATAGAGCCGATAAAGAAATTCTTTTTAGAGCCGTCTTCCTGGATCCTAAGACACGCTAAGGACGATGTAAGCTTAGAAAGTTTTCCCCAGTCAGATAAAAAGAGAATAGTTATTGGAGCCCGGCCGTGCGAGGCAAAAGGGTTGGCATTATTGGATAAGCTGTTCGATTCCGAATACAAGGACGATTTTTATATAAATAACCGCAAGAGGACTATTGTTGTGGGCCTTGCCTGCGCTAAACCTGACATGAGCTGTTTTTGCACATCAATGCAGGGGTCGCCAGCAGAAACCTCTGGGATGGATGCGTTGATCTTTGAATCAGGCGATGGATTTATCATAGAGCTGGTTACTGATAAGGCAAAGCATATTCTCGGCTCTATAGGAGAGGATATTAAAGAAGATCAGAAATTAAATAAAGACAAAATGAAAGCCCTGGTCAAGAAAGTGATAAAGACACCTGAAAGCCTGGACAAGGTCTTTGAGAGCGATTATTGGGACGAGGTCTCCAGGCCGTGTATAAGTTGCGGCGTGTGCACATTTTTATGCCCGACCTGTCATTGCTTTGATCTGGTGGATGAAGAGAAAAAGAGGATGAGGTGTTATGACGGATGCAGCTTTCCGGATTTTACGCTCGAGGCGTCTGGCGTGAATCCCAGGCCTACAAAAAAGGAACGCTACAGGCAGAGGGTATTTCACAAATTCGATTATTTTAAGAAAAATTTTGGGGAAAATCTCTGTGTAGGCTGTGGGAGATGCATCAGGCATTGTCCGGTGAAAATCGATATAGCAGATATTGTGGATAAAGCGCCTATTTAAAAGATGAAAAATATTTATTTACCTCATATAGCTGAAATAGTCGACGTAAAGCAGGAGACATCTGATATAAAGACGTTCACGCTCAGGTTCAAGGATAAGGCAGTTGGGAAGGCCTTTACCTATAAACCAGGCCAGTTTGTGGAGTTCTCGATATTTGGCGAGGGTGAATCGCCTTTCTGCATCTCGAATTCGCCCACGAGAGATTCCATAGAATGCAGTGTCAAGAAAATGGGCAAGGTCACCCAGGTCTTGCATGAGATGGATATAGGCGATGAGGTAGGCATAAGAGGGCCTTACGGCAATGGCTTTCCCCTTGATGAATTAAAAGGCAAGAATCTTTTATTTGTTGCCGGCGGAATAGGGCTCGCGCCCTTACGCTCCTTAATAAATTATTGTTTTGATAATAGAAAAGACTATAAGACTATTACTATCGTGAATGGCGCGCGCACGTCAAAAGACCTTGTCTATAAGGATGAATATAAGACATGGGAAAAGGCAAAGGATGCGCACCTACATTTAACTGTTGACTGCCAGGAGGATAACTGGACATGCATGGTAGGCGTGGTGCCAAAGATCCTGGAAGAGATAAAACCAACCTGTAAGGACAGCATAGCTATTGTCTGCGGCCCGCCAATAATGATAAAGTTCACGCTGCCTGTTCTTATGAGATTGGGTTTTTGCCCCGAGTCTATTCTTACTACGTTAGAGATGAAGATGAAATGCGGCCTGGGTAAATGCGGCAGATGTAATATCGGAAATCTATATATTTGCAAGGATGGACCTGTTTTTAGTTATGCTCAATTAAATGGTATGAACTATGATCATTAAGATTTGGTTAAAAGCCATAAGGGCGCCATTTTTTACCGCGACCATAATCCCGGTTACTCTGGGCTCAGTGATTGCCTGGCATGATACCAATGATTTTATGTGGCTGAGATTCTGGCTTACGATGCTTGGTGTGCTGTTTGTGCACACAGGGACAAATCTAGCCAATGATTATTTTGACCATGTCTCTGGATGCGATGAGGCAAATTCTACGCCTACGCCTTTTAGCGGAGGAAGCAGGGTGATCCAGAATGGACTTATTGCTCCCAGGAAGATTTTATATGTCTCCCTGGTCTCATTTATTATTGGCAGCGCAATCGGCCTTTATCTAAATCATTTGTGTAAAGGGAATATAATCCTCGTCTTAGGTATGATCGGTGTATCTTTAGGATTTTTTATAGCGTCAAGTCATTCCGTATAGGATACGGGGGCTTCGGAGAGATGGCAGTAGGGATTGGCTTTGGTCCGCTGATAGTATTGGGCTCATATTATGTACAAGCGCAGATTTTACCTTTCAGGATATTCCTGATATCAATCCCTGTCGGCATTTTAATTGCCCTGGTAGTATTCATAAACGAATTTCCAGATTACCTTGCTGATAAGTCAGCAGGGAAAAGGACTATCGTGGTCAGGCTGGGGAAGAAAAACGCCATGGTTTTATATCATATTCTGTTAGTTAGTGTATATGCGGCCATAGTATTTTTAGTAATATTTAAATTTTTACCAGTAGCGTCTTTGATCGTTTTTTTAAGCCTTCCTTTAACTATAAAGGCATTCACAGTGTCCAGGAAAAATTTTGACAAGGTTTACGAATTATTACCAGCAAATGCCTCGACTATAGGGCTGCATATGGCAATAGGTGCACTATTATCCATAGGCATAGCGTTAGACAGGATCTTATGCGCTTAAAAGATATCTATAAACCGATCGAGAAAGAACTGATGGGCGTGGAAGACCTATTGAGAGACTCTCTTAATAGCACCACGAATAAATCCATATCCCGGGTCTGCAATTATTTATTGGATGCGAAAGGCAAAAGACTCAGGCCGGCCCTGGTTCTGCTGTCAGGTAAGGCCACTAGCGACGCTGCTGTCGCGACCCCGATACTTATAAAGATCGCCTGCGGCATAGAGCTGATCCATGCTGCTTCTTTGGTCCATGATGATGTAATCGACCATTCCAATCTCCGTCACAATAAACCCACGATTAATTTTAAATGGGGCCAGGATCTTTCTATTGCCCTTGGAGACTACCTTTATTCTGTGGCGTATGAATTGATCTCCCAGTGCAACAATATAGATATCCTCCAGTGTATAAGTTCTGCCACAAAGGCAATGTGCGAGGGCGAGCTTGTTCAGGTCTCAGAAAGGGATAATCTGGACCTATTAAAGAGGAGGTACATCGTTATTGTAAAAAAGAAGACAGCCAGCCTTTTTGCCGCGAGCTGCCAGTCAGGCAGCCTGGTTTCTAAAAGCAAAAGATCTTTACAGGTTGCCATGAAGGCGTATGGCTTGAATTTTGGCATCGGGTTTCAGATAACAGATGATTATCTGGATATCGTGAGCGAGGAAAAGAGATTGGGCAAAAAACCAGGACAGGATATAAGCGTGGGAGAGATGACCTTACCCTTATTAAATCTATTAAAATCAGTACCGGCACATGAAAAAGAGAAATTTAAGACATTGGTTTCCAAGGGATCTTTGAATGCGGTGAAGACGAGGCTTATTCATTCCGGGGCAGCAGAAAAGACAAGACAAGAGGTTTCCTCATATATGGGGCTTGCGAAGAAGAGCTTGGATACTCTACCAGAAACAGTCTTTAAAAGAAGCCTGGTTAATTTAACAGATTTTATAATAGAGAGAAATTTTAACCTGTAAAAAAAAGGGGGGGGTGGAAACATGAAGCTAGATTTGAAGTTAGCTGGCGTAGTTGTTTTGCTTGCCTTGGTTTTCAATGTTTGGACAAGCGAGGCATACGCTAGTTGTGGAGGATGTGGCGCAGGAGGAGAATCGGTAGATGCAGTGACAGAGGCCTTGCCTGTAAGTTTTAAGGCCGAGGTTATTTGTTTGGGTTGTGCTTTGAAAAAAGGGCAGGGTGCAAAGACGCAGTGTTCTCTGTACGGACATGTAAATGCACTTAAGAGTGAAGACGGCAGGATCTGGACGATATTGGAGAACGATGCATCTACAGGACTTATTAATTCACATGAGTACGCGGGAAAACAGGTTGAGATCACAGGAAAAAAATTCGGCGGCACTCAGATAATAGAAATAGAAAATTTTAAACTTGTAGAATAACAGAAAGGAGGACGTAAATGCGGTTTTTAAGAGTATGTTTGATTTTAATATTCAGTGCAGGAATTATTTTTACATCAGTGCCTGGTTTATATGCTGATGAGACAAGCGAGATTATTTTAAAACTTCTTGTGAAAAAAGGCATAATCACCCAGGAAGACGTAGACGAGATAAAAAGCCAGGTGGTGAAAGAAAAATCATTGGTACCTCAAGGAATAGAAGAGAGAGTAACATTACTTGAGGAGAAGTCAGAAGAAACAGGATTTCTTTCAGCGAAAGGTTATAAGATTGACGTAAAAGGCGGGGCAGAGATCGAATTTGTAAACATACAGGATGATGATGCGGGGGTAGCGCTAGATACTACAAGTAGCCCAGATGACTCTGAAAATCCTAGACTCCAGGTAGATAAAGTTACAATGAGATTTACTGTAACAGGGGAAGATGAGACAGTCGGATTTTCTACTGAGCTGGAAATGGATGAGGGAGATAAGGCCTTTTTTGACGATGCCTATATTTTTGTAAAAGATTTAGAATGGCTTCAGGCTGCTCACTCGTTTACAGTGGGTTTACAGAATAGGTTTATAGTGCCAAAGCAGATTTTCGAAAGCTATCCCTTGAATGGATTTGCTTGGTATGAGGACGAAGAATACATGGCACTCTATAAAGGTGAGCATGATGACTGGTTATACTGGTATGGCGAACTTGCCCGCGCAAATGAAATAGATGACAAGGCGCCAACAGAAAATGGTCAGTTTGAAATGATCCATGACAACAGGCGTACCAGTAATTCTGCAGAGATAGGAAATAAATTTGCTGCTGGTGGTGGTCTTGGGCTCAAGCTTAAATTAAAAGATCTTGGGAAGGTTAATATCCTTGGATTTGGCCGTAGTGGAACATTAACTGATGATGATGTTTCATTTATGCAGGGTTTAACTGGTTACTCTTCCTCAGAAACAAGCACTGATTATTTGAGGACAGGTGTAAATTTAGATTATAAGCATAAAAATTGTGGGTTAAGAGGTCAGTTTATGTATGCAGAGGATGGAACTTTAGACAGAAAGGGTTGGTATATAGAGCCTTACTACAATATTCATGTTGGTTGGAGGTATTTGGATAGCATAACTCCAGCGGTACAGTTAAGCTGGTTGGATGTTGATCTTGCAAATACGACAGCTGATGCCAGAACTTGGGATCGCGAAAAGTACACACTTGGAGCAGTATTCAAGATTAACAAGAATCTTCAGTGGAAAAACGAGTACTCAATTAATGAAGAGGATACTGGCGGAGCAGAAGTTGATAACAATGAATTTATTAGTCAGTTGAAATTTAGTTTCTAAGAGGTAATGGAAAAAAAGTTAAATGTATCAAGGTAGGCAAGGCTTGGCCTTGCCTACCTTGAAGAGAAGGATGAGTTAAAAAATAGACTCGACTTGTAAAATGGTGGTAAATAAGAAAGGGGGCGGGTACATTGACTGAATATAAAATTTTTACACATCTTTCATATGACTGGATGATTGTCAGCTATTTTTTTCTTGGTGGTTTAGCTGCTGGCGCGTACTTTTTTTCAGTAGCGGCAAATTATTGGATAAAGGAGTTTAAGTCACTGGCAAAGACAGCAGCGATTTTGACTCCTATAGCGCTTGCCATTGGACTGGCATTTCTCCTGCTTGATCTAGGACAGCCATTTAGGTCCTGGCGAATTTTCCTGCATTTCAATCCTACCTCGGCTATTTCATATGGCATCTGGTTTTTAAATATTTTCTTCATCCTGAGTTTGGTCTATGCGTGGTTTACCTCAAGAGGTGAAAACGAGAAGGCAAAAAAGTTTGCCTATCTTGGCTTGCCTTTTGGTTTATTAGTAGCTATATATACAGGCGTACTTTTGGCTCAGGCGCCGGGCAAGGCATTGTGGCATTCTGCGCTTTTGCCAGTACTATTTCTTATAGGAGGAGTAATTTCCGGCATTGCATTGGTGATGCTGGTTTCTTCAGGCGCAGCAGAAAAAGCAGTTTCGGTTAAAGTCGGTAGACTTCTCGTCGGGCTTCTTTTAGTTGAATTAGGACTGATTTTAACGGAACTTATTATTCTTGCTAATGGAGACGCTGAGGCCATAATGACAGTCAAAGTGATTTTGACAGGCCAGTATAGTTTTTTGTTCTGGATAGTAGAGATCCTCCTTGGAGCCATAATACCGATATTTATTCTTTTTAAGACTGAGGTATCCTCCAGGGCTCAAGCAGTGGCTGCAATGCTTATTTTAGTGGGGATATTTGCGATGCGTTTTATTATAGTAGTCGGTGGGCAGATTGTTAGTTAAAAAGTGAGAGGTGAACCAATGGCAAAGGCTCATAATGATAAGAAGACGTTAGTTGTAGAGAAAGGGATTACCCGCCGGCAGTTTTTTAAGTTGGGGGGAGCTGGCGTAGCAGCTGCGGCTGTTAGTATGATTGCCGGTGAAGTCTCTGCTTCAGAAAGTTCGTTAAAGGGTAAAAGGCTCGCTATGGTGATCGACCTTCAGGGGTGCACTGGATGTGGTGGATGCATGATATCCTGTAAGAACGAGAACAATGTACAGGAAGGCGTTGCCTGGTCCTATAAAAAAAGCAGCACTACTGGTACATTTCCTAACGTAAGATATGAATATATTCCTACGTTGTGTAATCATTGTGAGAAGGCGCCGTGCGTTAGGGCTTGTCCTACAGGGGCTATGCAAAAGATAGATGGCGACATAACCATGCATGATCCAGAGAAATGCATAGGTTGCAAGACTTGTATTGCCATGTGCCCGTATGGAGTGATCTCCCGTAACTCAAAAAGGACTCACGGGTTCTGGAGAAAAGACAAGGCCTTGATAAAGGGTTGCACTGAATCGCCTAAAGAGGTCGTGAAAAAGGTCAAAGGAACAGTCGTTCCTTATTATAATCCGGATAGAGAAAAAAATATTAAGGGATCAGGTTTAAGATATAAAGGTATTGT
Organism: Candidatus Omnitrophota bacterium; assembly: GCA_018902915.1. Classification (GTDB taxonomy): domain Bacteria; phylum Omnitrophota; class Gorgyraeia; order Gorgyraeales; family Gorgyraeaceae; genus JAHIPS01. The sequence continues at coordinate 35,778 of JAHIPS010000081.1, forward strand.
GGAGAAGTGCACTTTCTGTGACCACAGGGTAAAAAGAGGAAAATTGCCATACTGTGTCTTGAGGTGCCCGGCGCAGGCGAGGATATTCGGAGACCTGAATGATACTAAGAGTAAGGTGAATGAGATCCTTGGAAAGTACAAGCCGATGAGACTCAAGGAACATCTTGGAACAGAACCCAAAGTGTTTTATGTAAGAGACTATAATCCCGGTAATTATAAAAGAAGTTATGGAAGTATCTAGGTAAAAAAGGAGGACGAGAGATGGACACGAAGAATAGTAAAATGACCCGTAGAGATTTCGTAAAAAGCGCTGTGCTTACAGGCGCAGCTGTCGCAGTCGGCTCTAATCTTAAACCGGCATTAAGGGCTTTTGCGGCAACAGCTGAGCCCCCATTTACTGAATCCGGGAAATGGAAACCAACTACATGTCAGGGGTGTACTTCCTGGTGTTCTGTGCAGGCGTATGTAGTGGATGGAAGGGCTATAAAGGTAAGAGGCAACCCGAATTCCAAGGTAAATGGAAAGGCTGGTTGTCCCCGCTCGCATATGTCTCTCCAGCAGGTCTATGACCCTGACAGGATCAAGGTCCCGATGAAGAGGACCAATCCTAAAAAAGGTAAAAATGAGGATCCTGGATTTGTCCCTATATCATGGGATGAGGCGCTTAATACGATTGCTGACAAGATAATGGAGCTCAGGAACGCCGACGAGACATATAAATATATGCTTATGAGAGGCAGATATTCATATATGCGGGACATACTCTATGATCGCATGACCAAGATCATAGGTTCTCCCAATAATATCTCCCACAGCGCAATCTGCGCCGAGGCAGAAAAATTTGGACCTTATTATACAGAAGGATTATGGGATTATAGGCAATACGATATTAAAAACACCAGATATGTAATTTTGTGGGGAGCTGATCCTATTTCAGCCAACAGGCAGGTTTCCTATTATCTGAGTGAATGGGGCGATATGCTTGACAGGGCGCAGGTAGCTGTCATAGATCCGAGATTGTCTGCTACTGCTACTAAGGCGGATGAATGGTTGCCTATTAAGCCTGGTCAAGACGGGGCATTGGCTTCTGCAATGGCTCATGTAATTCTGACTGAGGGCCTGTGGTACAAGGACTTTGTCGGAGATTTTGATGTAAACTCTCCTGTAAAAAAGTTTGAGAAGGACAAGACAATACCAGAAGAATTTGCTTCTACCCAGTCTGACGGCAGCACGTTAAATTCACAAACTTTCAAGGAAAAATACACGCATGGCCTTATTAAGTGGTGGAATATAGAGCTTTATGATAAAACACCGGAGTGGGCAGAAAAGAGGACTGGCATAACGGCTGATCAAATAAGAAGAGTAGCGATAGGATACGGAAAAGCAGCGCCGCATGCTATTTGCTGGGTCGGTGGCGGTCCGGTTATGCAGGTCAGAGGCGGGTATACTAGCATGGCTGCGCATGCCTTAAATGGACTTGTTGGTTCAGTGGATAATGTAGGCGGGACACTCCAGGCCAATAAAGAGTATACGAAAGCATTTCCAAAACCAGATGACTTCATGGATGATATAGCAAAGGAAGGCAAAAAGCATAAGAAGATAGACCATAGAGGGAGAAAGGAATTCCCGAGCCTTAAGAAAGGAAAACCAGGTTCAGCGGTTGTTACCAACAGGGCAGCGGATGGGATATTGAACGAAGACCCTAGTGAAATAAAGGTTGCGATAGGCTACATGAATAACTTTGCATTTTCATGTCCTGGCTCAGAAAGATGGGAAAAGGCCTTGAGTAAGATCCCTTTTCTCGTCCATATTACCACGCATGCAGCAGAATTTACGTGGTTTTCTGATATAGCGCTGCCTTCCACTCATCATATGTTCGAGAAATGGGGATGGGTGAAGTCACACGGTAATGGATATCGCCACGTTACTCTGCTACAGCCAGTGAATGATAGAGTGTGGGATGTGAAGACAGACGAAACCGAGATACCATGGCTTATAGCTGAAAAGCTTGCGCAAAGAGGATTTGATAACTTATTGCGCCACTACAAGGAATACAAGGATCCGGAAACTGGTAAGGCGCCTACCAATGAAAAAGAGTTTGCCCTTTACGCGCTTAAATATGCCACTGAGAAACTCTGGGATCCTTCTAAATATGAAGGCGGAGATAAGTTAAGCGGCTGGCAGGAACTTGTAGAAAAGGGCGTTTGGAATTCAGACCCTTACCCCTATAAAAAGAGATGGGGAAAGATGAAGACCAAGACCGAGAAGTTCGAGTTTTATAGCGAGACACTAAAAGAGGCCCTGACCGCGCACGCAGAAAAACATAATACCAGCACAGATGATATACTTTCTACTTGTAACTACCAGGCCAGGGGTGAGAAGGCATTTGTTCCACACTACGAGGAGCCGGTTACGTGGGGCAGCAAAAAAGAATATCCGTTTGTTCTGGTTGATTACAAGTCCAGGCTTAACAGGGAAGGCAGGTCTGCTAATTGTTCGTGGTATCAGGAATTTAAGGATATTGACCCTGGGGATGAGGCATGGAATGACGTGGCCAAGATAAATCCTGTGGATGCAAAGGCATTAGGGATAAGGGATGGCGCCAGGATCAAGTTGACATCCAAGATAGGAGAGATCGAGTGCACCGCGAAGTTATGGGAAGGTGCGCGCCCCGGAACCATTGCAAAGTGTTATGGACAGGGGCACTGGGCTTATGGTAAGCTGGCAGCTAAGAGGTTTGGTAAAGTGCCCAGAGGAGGAAACAATAATCAAATAATCCCTGCTGATTACGATCGCCTGAGCGGTTCCACAGCGTTTTATGGATTGGCAAGGATTAAGGTCAGTAGGGCATAGAGACGGGAGCTAGTTGAAAACAGAAGAAACTTTACTACATGAAAATGCTCGCGCTGAGCAGTACAAGTTTCTATCGGAATGTTATCATGCACCTGATGAGAAACTGATAGAGATGCTGTGCTCAAGGAAGGATTCTGTTCAGGACTTGCTTAAAAACATTCCGACTATTGATGATCTCGAGCAATTAAAAATTGAATACTCAAGGCTTTTTCTTGGGCCATTTAAAGTCCTTGTGCCACCCTATGGTTCTGTGTATCTTGAACATGAGAGAAGGGTCATGGGTGAATCAACCATAGATGTGAAGAGGTGGTATGAGAAGGAAAAGCTCGATATATTGATTAGAGAGGTCCCGGATCACATAGCCATAGAATTGGAGTTTATGTATCTCCTTGTTTTTAAGCAAATAGAGGCAACCAAAGACTCTGATTCTGTCGGTGCCTGGAATTATCAGAAAAAACAGGCTTCTTTTTTGAATACCCATCTGGGAAAGTGGGCCCCTGAATTTTCTGAAAAGTTGGAGGCAAGCGCCAGAAACGGGTTTTACAAAAATTTAGCCCGGTACACGAGATTATTTGTCGAAGAAGACGCAAAAGGCCTATCGACCTTATAGTGCTGATTGAAGAAGGGGGTGGATCGAATGAGCAATAAGTCAAAGATCCTGATTATCGACGACGATCCGGATATTTCAGAGGCGATGAAGGTAGTTCTGGAGAGTAAGCAATATCAGGTCGCTACTGCCAAGACCGGGGAACAGGGCCTGAAAAAAGTAAAACAGGAAAAGCCGGATCTTGTCATACTGGACGTCATGATGGAAACACAGGGCAAGGGTTTTGACGTCGCAAGGGCTATTAAAGGAGACGAAGATACCAAAGACACTCCTATCCTTATGCTCACAGCTGTCAAAGAAAAGACAGGATTGGATTTCAAGAAAGAGGCAGGCGATGATGCCTGGCTTCCAGTTGACGCTTATCTTGACAAACCGCTCAAACCCGAAGAATTGATTTCAAAGGTCGGACTGCTTTTAGGAAAGAGTTAGAATATAAGATGTTATGGAGAGCTTGAATTCGCGTGAGGGTCTCTTTGAAAGGATCCATTGGCTCATTAAGCTGCGATGGATAGCTGTTACAGGGGTCTTTCTGTCTGTATTCATAGCAGTTAATGTACTCAAGATTCCTGTTCCAGATATACCTTTATATGCTATAGCGCTTATACTCGGGATATATAATCTCACATCCCTTGTCTATGTAAACAGGTCAAGGGCGAATTTTCCCGCACTAGCCAACAGGATCGCCAATACGCAGATAGCCATTGATCTTTTTATCCTTGCCAGCCTCGTGCATTTTTCCGGAGGCATAGAGAATCCTTTTATATTTTATTTTATCTTTCATATGATCATCGCGAGCATACTTCTTTCGCGGCGCGCATCTTTCCTACAGGCCACGTTCGCGGTCATATTGTTTTCCATGATGGTGGCCTTAGAGTATCTTGGGATCTTGCCACATTATTGTTTAGTTGGGTTTGTTTCCTCTGATCTCCACAACAATGCTATTCACATTAGCGGCATAGCCTTTGTTTTTGTTTCTACCTTGTATATAGCAGTGTATATGGCCACGTCTATTTCAAGGAGATTAAGAGAACGCGAGGCAAGTTTAAAAGAGGCAAACGCACTTTTAAAGCAGAAGGACAGAATAAAAAGCGAGTATGTCTTAAGAGTTACACATGATATAAAGGAACACCTGGCAGCGATCCAGAGCTGTATCGAGCCGGTAACAGGCGGCATAGTGGGTTCACTCAATGAAAAACAAATGAACCTGCTCCAGAGGGCTGATGAACGCGCGGGAAAACTCATGTTTTTTGTAAAGGCACTATTAGAGGTCACGAGCATAAAATTGAGTAAAGAGATCCGCATGGGACATTTTGATTTTAGCGACATGCTGAAAGACGCCATCCATACTATTGCGCGCAAGGCAGGAAACAAAAACATATTCCTCAGCTCCACTGTGGAACCTGGCATACAGAAGATACGTGGGGCCAGGGAATATATACAGGAACTTATCTCAAACCTTTTGGCAAATTCCGTGAAATACACGCCCCGCAATGGAAAGGTAGATATCGATGTTATTGATAAAGGCAATTCTATTCTTATACAGATTAAGGACACCGGCATAGGAATACCTGGGGAGGAGCTATCAAAGGTATTTGACGAGTTTTACAGGGCATCCAATGCCAGGGAAATCGAAAAAGACGGCACAGGTCTGGGGCTTTCAATAGCAAAGCAGGTGGTGGCTAGGCACAATGGAAAGATCTGGGTAGAGTCAGTCCAGGGCAAAGGCACCACGTTCTTTATAATGTTACCTAAATAGAAACAAGGAGGGTGAGATGTTTAAGTTTGGAATGGGTGAGCTTGTTGTAATTTTATTGATCGTGCTTCTTTTATTTGGCGCGTCAAGGCTGCCTGAGATAGCACGTTCATTGGCTAAATCAGTCAAGGAATTCAAAAAGGCGGGGAAAGAGCTAAAGGGCGACATAGAAGACGTTACAAAAGACGAAACATGATATGGATGAACGGCTCACACTAGTAGAACATCTGGACGAGGTCAGGACAAGACTCCTGAAGTCAGTCGTGTTCGTGATCATTATATCGTGTGTGCTTTATAGCATCATAGACGTGCTTATCCCTATGCTTGCCAGGCCTGTTAAGCGGCTCATATTCATAGCGCCGCAAGAGGCATTCGTAGTAAATATTAAAATAGCTTTTATGGGAGGACTTTTTTTTTCTTCGCCGTATCTTCTATACCATATCTGGGAATTTGTCTCAGTGGGCCTGGAGAAAAAGGAAAGGAGATACGTCCTCATATTCGGACTATTGTCTTTTGTGCTTTTTATATCGGGGTGTGGCTTCGGGTATTTCGTAATCTTACCTATTGCCATAAAGTTTCTCCTGGGGTTTGCGACGGATGTCATAAGCCCCATGATAACAGTGAGCAACTACGTCTCTTTTGTCGGGACTATAATCTTTGCCTTTAGTCTCGTGTTCCAGCTGCCTCTAATAATGCTTTTTCTCACAAAGATCAATATAGTTACGCCTGTGTTTCTGTCAAAGAAAAGAAGACATGCAATAGTCGCCATGTTTGTAGTGGCAGCGATTCTAACGCCGCCAGACGTAATCACCCAGCTTTTAATGGCAGGACCGCTACTGATTTTATACGAAATCGGTATTATGTTTTCCAAATGGGCATATAGGCCAGCATGATAAAAGTCAAAGATGCACTGAAGATAATATTGAGTAGTATAAAACCGCTAGGAAACGAGAAGGTCAGGCTCCTGGATGGCCTGGATAGGGTGTTGGCTGATGATATTCATGCAAACTGCAATTTGCCGCCATTTGATAATTCTGCAATGGACGGGTATGCAGTTAGGGCAAAGGATACTAAAGGCGCCTCTGGAATCCGTCCAAAGATCTTAAAGGTAATAGAGGATGTAGCCGCAGGTTATACAGCAAAAAACAAGGTTTGTGATAATCAGGCCATAAGAATAATGACAGGCGCGCCAGTTCCAAATGGGGCTGACAGCGTGATTATGGTGGAGTTTACAAAAAAAGATAAAAATCTAGTCGAGATATTTAAGCAGACTAAAAAAGGGGAGAATATTCGTAGAGCTGGTGAGGATGTAAAGAAAAAGCAAAAGGTTTTATCCAAAGGCACTATCTTGAGGCCGCAGGAAATAGGCATGCTCGCTTCACTCGGCATAGCCAGGATAAATGTGGCAAAAAGGCCAAGGGTTGGGATACTGGCTACAGGAGATGAGCTGGTGGGGGTGGAAGAGAGATTAACAAAAGGTAAGATCAGGAATAGTAATACCTATATAGTCCATGGCCAGATACTAAAGTGTGGGGCCACACCAGTTGATTTAGGCATTGCAAGGGACTACAGGACAAAGGTAAGGAAAAAAATCGAGGCAGGTTTCGCCAAACGTCTGGATATGCTCCTGGTCATAGGAGGGATTTCTGTTGGCGATTATGATTTAGTAAAGGATGTCTTATTGGACATGGGAATGAAGATGAAATTTTGGAAGGTTTGCCAGAGGCCGGGAAAACCCCTGGCATTTGGGATTATAAGAGGTATCCCTGTGTTTGGCCTGCCAGGTAATCCCGTATCCTCCACAATAAGCTTTGAGGAATTTGTCAGGCCCTCGCTACTAAAGATGCAGGGTTCAAAGAATCTGTTCAGGCCAGGCGTTTGGGCGATCCTGACTCAGGATTTTCAGAAGAAAAAAGACCTCAGGTATTTTATCCGTGCGAGGCTTAAAAATATAGATGGAAAGTTTTACGCCTCGATTACCGGGCCGCAGGGTTCAGGTATTATAAATTCGCTTGTTTTAGCTGACGGCATAATAGTGGCACCTGAAGAAAAGACGTTTCTTAAAAAAGGACATAAGGTATATGTCCAGCTTTTAAGGCATGGATTTGACGGAGGCGCGATTTGAATCCGGCTACTGGAATAATATTGGCAGGCGGCAAAAGCACTCGCATGAAAACTGACAAGGCGTTTTTAAAACTCGGCCCAAAGACAATGATCGAAGAACTTGTTTCAAAGTTGGAGAAAAAATTTTCAAAACTCATGATTATCGCCAATGATAAAGAAAGATACTCGAGGTTTGACATGCAGGTCATAGAGGATATTATACCTGATAAAGGGCCGTTAGGCGGCATATACACTGGTCTCGTTAAATCAGATAGCTTTTATAATTTCATCTTTAGCTGCGACGCGCCTTTTGTAAATCCTGATTTAATAGATTATATGATCAGTAAAGCAAAAGACTTTGATATAGTAGTGCCTAAATGGCAAGATCGATTCGAACCACTTCATGCTATTTATTCGAAGGACTGCATAGAAGCAATTGAGAGCCAGCTAGGAAAGAATGAATTGAAAGTAACGAATTGCCTCCAATATGTTAAAGTCAGGGTGATAAACGAGAAAGAGATCTCTCGATTTGTCTCCAGCCAGCCTTTCTTCGCTAATATAAATACACCTCAGGATCTTTATATGTTGTCACAGTAGCTTAGCCTTGAATAGAGTTTAGTCAATGACAAAATGCCAAAGTTATTGTAAACTAATACTAATGGCAAAGCAGGAGTTATTATGGGGAATTTTTTAAGCGCTATTTTATCATCCTATGAGGGAAAAGAGGATGAATTAATACCTATTTTACAGCAGGTTCAGGAGAAACTTGGTTATCTCCCTGAAGAGGCCATGCTTGAGATAGCCAAATTTACTGGTGTATCGGAAAGTAAGATATATGGCGTGGCGTCGTTTTATGCGCAGTTTCGCTTTACACCGGTAGGCAAGAACAAAGTCACGGTATGTCGTGGGACTGCCTGCTATGTTCGTGGTGCGCCACGGATCCTGGAAGAAGTAGAAAGACGTTTAGGTATCCGGGATGGAGAGACTACAAAAGACCTGGAATACACCATCGATACTGTGGCGTGTATTGGTTGCTGCGCACTATCTCCTTGCATGATGATCAATAAAGAGGTACATATCAAGTTAACCCCACCGAAGATAGACAAGATCTTCTCCAAATAAGGTAATAGCTTATGTTGTTTAAGGAACTACAAGAGCGCGCAAAAAAAGAGTGGGAAGGGATAAAACAAAGTGAACCCCTGGTGATCTCAGTGGGTGCTGCTACTTGCGGTAGGTCTGCGGGCGCGCTATCTGTGCTTCAAGCCTTCAAAGATGAATTAAATACTCGTCGTATTCGTGCCCGCATCGTTGAGGTAGGATGTATCGGCCTATGTTACAGAGAGCCCATTGTTACTATTACTAAATCCGGACATCCTGGCATATGTTATGGCAATATAACGCCTCCAAAGGTTATAGAACTCATCGAAGGTCATATTATCAATGACAAGGTCTTAGAAGATTATGCGCTGGGTACTATCGGAGAGGGCAGCATTGACAAAGTCCCTAGCCTCTTTCAGATCCCAGTGCTTAAGCCGCAAGTGAGACGTATCATGAATAATTTCGGGTTCATTGACCCTACAAATATAAATCATTATATTGCTAATGGCGGCTATAGTGGCCTGGCAAAGGCCCAAAAGATGAAACCAGGACAAATAATTAATGAACTAAAGAAATCCGGCTTGAGAGGCAGGGGTGGCGCTGGTTTTCCTACCTGGCAAAAATGGCAGTTTTGCTTAAATGCAAAAGGTAGACATAGATATATTATCTGCAATGCTGACGAGGGCGACCCAGGCGCTTTTATGAACAGGTCTCTTCTTGAAAGCGACCCGCATTCTGTATTGGAGGGACTACTTATAGCTGGTTATGCTATTGGAGCAGAAAAAGGCTATATCTACTGTCGCGCAGAATATCCCTTAGCATTGGATAGACTAAAAATAGCTCTTAAAGAGATGGAAAAAAACATGTTTTCAGGAAACAATTGTGATTCCGGGTTTAATTTTCATATAGAGATAAAGCAGGGCGCAGGCGCTTTTGTTTGCGGCGAGGAGACCGCTCTTATTGCCTCTATCGAAGGCAAACGTGGCATGCCTAACCCCCGGCCACCTTTTCCTGCAATATCCGGGCTATGGGGAGAGCCTACTATTATCAATAACGTGGAGACCCTGGCGTCTGTAGCTTCTATATTTAAGAATAATGCTGATTGGTTTGGCCAATATGGTACGCAAAAAAGCAAGGGTACTAAGACTTTTGCGTTAGCAGGCAAGATAAGGCGCACTGGTCTTATTGAAGTGCCGTTAGGTGTTACGCTAAGAGAGGTAATATACGAGATAGGCGGCGGGATTCAGAACGATAAAAAATTCAAGGCAGTTCAGACAGGCGGCCCCTCAGGCGGATGCTTACCCGCTTCTCTTTTAGATGAACCTATTGATTACGAGTCACTCGCTCAAGCCGGCTCAATTATGGGTTCCGGCGGCATGGTGGTAATGGACGAAGATACCTGCATGGTGGATATTGCCCGCTATTTTCTTGATTTTACGCAAAAAGAATCCTGCGGAAAATGTGTTCCCTGCAGGCTCGGCACAAAACAGATGCTTGATATTCTTAATGATATAACTCAAGGAAAAAGTAGATCTGAAGATATTGATCTTCTTCTCGAATTAGCTGAAGGGATAAAGGCAGGTTCACTCTGTGGTCTCGGCCAGACAGCGCCAAATACAGTACTTACTACTATTCGTTATTTTCGGGATGAGTACGAGGCGCATATAAAACATAGGAAATGTCCGGCAGGTGTTTGTAAAGCACTGATCCGCTATTCTATTGACGAAGCTAAGTGTACTGGATGCGGTGTTTGTAAAAAAGAGTGTCCAGGGGACGCCATCTCGCGGTATAGGAAAGTATATCCCCCCTTGTTTCCTTCCCCGCAGATTTGCTGGTGCAAATCTAATCGCGGGGACAGGTCGGAAACAAAACAGGGGGGACGGCGAAAATCGCTTAAAAATTATCGCCGCAAGGCGATTTTCTTGGGAGAAAAGAAAAAACCTCATAAGATAGATCAGGCAACCTGTATTAAATGCGGGGTCTGTAAAGAGGTCTGCAGATTTGAGGCTGTGAAGATAGAATAAAATAGTAGGCCAGGTTTAAACCTGGCCTACGGTGATGATTATGATAAAGATAACCATTGATAATATACAAGTAAAAGCTAAAGCAGGGACGACAATATTAGAAACAGCGCTTGAAAATGATATTTACATCCCGCATCTTTGCTATTACCCTGATCTGAAACCAGTTGGCGCGTGCCGATTGTGTATGGTAGAGATCCCTGGAAGAGGGTTAACGATTTCATGCAAGACCTTGGTAGAAAAAGGAATGGTTGTAAGGACAGAAAGCCCCCAGACCAGTAAGGTGCGGAGAACTGCTGTAGAGCTGCTTATTGTAAATCACCATGCGGATTGTCTTTCCTCCACCAAAGATACTCAGTGTAAATTAAAGGAGATAGCTACTTATGTTGGCATTGAGGAAGAGCGGTTAAAGCGATTGAGGGCCACGACTAAAACTACTCCTATTGACAGATCCAATCCTTTTTTTGACCGCGAACCTGATAGGTGCGTACTTTGTGGTATTTGCGTAAGAACCTGTGAAGAGATACAAGGCGCGAGTGCTATAGATTTTGCGTTTAGAAGCTATGACACTACTATTAGTACTTTTGGAAACAAACCTATCCTGGAATCCAGATGCGAGTCCTGTGGCGAGTGCGTAGTGAGATGTCCTGTAGGCGCATTAAGGCCTAAGGATTACCAAAAGCCTTCCCGTGAGGTAAAGAGCGTGTGTACCTATTGCGGCGTTGGCTGCGGGATCTACCTGGGCGTCAGGGATAACTCTATTGTTAGTGTACGGGGCAATACTGATAGCCCTGCAAATGAAGGCAGGCTTTGCGTCAAGGGGCGATTTGGCTATAATTTTGTTAATCACCCTGACCGGTTGACTACGCCCCTTATCAAGAAAAATGGCAAATTTGTTGAAGCTACATGGACAGAGGCGCTGGAACTTATTGCAAAAAAATTCTCTCTTTATAAAAAGGAGCAGTTTGCTGCTATTGCTTCAGCCAGGTGCACTAACGAAGAAAACTATCTTGTTCAAAAATTTACCAGGGCGGTAATGGGAACAAATAATGTTGACCACTGCGCGCGGCTTTGCCACGCGCCTACTGTTGCAGGCCTGGCTCAATCCTTAGGTAGCGGCGCGATGACCAATACCATCAGCGAGATCGGCCTTACCGCATGTATCTTAGCCATAGGCACCAATACCACATCCGCCCACCCTGTAATCGGGCTGCAGGTAAGAAAAGCAGCTAAGCACTCTGCAAAGCTTATCGTGGCCAATCCTAAAGAGATCGACCTTTGTCGCTTCGCTGATGTATTCATACGACACCGGCCCGGTACTGATATAGCCCTCTTGATGGGTATGATGCGAGTTATTCTCGATGAAGGGCTATATGACTTACCCTTTATTGAAAAACGTACCGAGGGTTTCGAGGCCTTTAAGAAGACGCTTTCTAATTTTGACATGGATTTTGTAGAGAAGACAACAGGCGTAGACCGAAAGACGATTATTAAAGCAGCCAGGATCTATGCTACCTCTAAACCCAGCACTATTCTATATGCTATGGGTATCTGCCAGCATTCTCATGGCACTGATAATGTACTGGCTATCAGTAATCTATCGCTCATCACGGGGAACATCGGCAAGCCCTCATCAGGGGTCAACCCGTTACGGGGGCAGAACAATGTTCAGGGCGCCTGTGATATGGGATCTTTGCCTAATGTCTATCCCGGTTACCAGAAAGTGGATGACCCTGAGGTAAAAAAGAAATTTGAATCAGCCTGGGGTGTTCCTTTAGATCCATCGCGCGGGTTGACTCATTTTGAGATATCTGATGCCGCGTATGACAAGAAAATAAAAGCCCTTTATCTTGTCGGTGAAAATCCGATCTTAAGCGAAGCAAATGCCAGTCATGTCGAAGACGCTATAAAAAGATTGGAATTTTTTGTGGTCCAGGATATATTCCTTACAGAAACCGCTGAATTGGCTGATGTAGTCTTGCCTGCAGCAAGCTTTGCTGAGAAGGACGGGACTTTCACGAACAGCGAGCGACGCGTTCAGAGGATACATAAGGCAATAGAGCCTGTTGGAAATGCAAAGCCTGACTGGTGGATCACATGCCAGATCGGTAAAAAACTGGGAGGTAAAGGATTTGATTTTTCAGATCCTGGAGAGATCATGGATGAGATCGCTTCTTTAGTCCCGAATTATAAAGGCATATCCTATGATCGGCTGGAAAAAGGGGGACTCCAGTGGCCCTGTCTTGATTATAAACATAAAGGGACACAGATCCTTCACACCGAACGCTTCGCTACAAAAAGCGGCAAGGCTAAATTTATATCACTTGAATATAGGCCATCACAAGAAATCCCTGATAGCGAGTATCCGCTCGTCCTCACTACTGAGAGCAGTCTTTACCACTATACCTCAGGCGCTATGACGCGAAGAGTGGATGGCCTTAATATATTAAGGAAGCAGGAACTGGTAGAGATCAACCCGGAAGATGCGAATAGGCTTGGGATCAGTGATGGCCAGACAGTGCGTATAACTTCCCGGCGGGGCGAGGTGCAGGCTAAAGCAAAGGTAACAGATGTTCCGTTGCCAGGCGTGATCTCTATGAGCATTCATTTTGCCGAAACAAAGACCAATCTAGTTACCAATGCTGCTTTGGATCCTATATCAAAGACACCTGAGACAAAGGTATGCGCGGTGAAAGTCTGCCCTGTTAAAAGCTTTAACCACAGAGAACACAGAGGAAAAGATATAGTTTAATATAGTAGGAAAGTATATCCCCCTAGATTTACTCCTTATAGTCGTAAATCTAAGCAGGGGGGACTGCGAAAATTGCAGAAAGTTATTGCCGAGGGCAATTTTCTTGTGAAGACGATAGTGATATCAGGTAGTCATAGCAATATTGGCAAGACCTCCGTGGCTGAGGTTATGCTCAGCAGTTTAAATGGCTGGTCAGGGCTCAAGGTAACAACAGTAAAAGAGAAGTCTGGATGCGAGCGTGGTAGTAATTGTACGGTGTGTTCTGAATTAAAAGATGATTTTGATATTATTACGGATAAAAAGATAATCAACGAGAAAAATACAGACACTGCCCGAATGAAAAGCTCAGGCGCGAAGAAAGTAGTTTGGCTCAAGGCGAATACGAGTGGTCTGAAGCAGGGTTTAAAAAAGGCGCTTTACTGTTTGCGGGGTTCGAAAGGCGTGGTAATCGAAGGGACAAGTGTTTTAAAATATATAAATCCGGATCTGGCAATATATCTAAAGGATGGCGCAACGCGACCGAAACCAAGCGCTAAACAGACAGAGAAAAAGGCAGATATAGTTTATGACATTAATAGATAATTTCAATCGCAGGATAGATTATTTGCGCATCTCAGTCACAGACAGGTGTAACTTGAGGTGTAAATATTGTATGCCTGCATGTGGTATTGCGAATAAACTTCACAGCGATCTTCTATCATTTGAAGAGATTGCAAAGATTGTGAGGATAGGAGTTTCTTTAGGTGTAGATAAGGTCCGTCTTACAGGTGGCGAGCCATTAGTGAGGAAGGATATTGTAGGACTTGTGAAGATCTTAGCTAATATAGAAGGCCTAAAGGATATTTCCATGACAACTAATGGCATTCTCTTAAAGAATTATGCGTCACAACTTAAAAAAGCCGGACTCAAAAGACTAAATATAAGTTTAGACACATTGCAAGAAGAGAAATATAGAGATATAACAAGGGGAGGAGAATTAAAAGAGGTAAAAGAGGCGATCAAACTTTCTCTAGAAGCAGGATTTCATCCATTAAAGATAAACATGCTTCTTTTGGCCGGCATAAATGAGGACGAGATCATTGATTTTTTAAGATTGACGATAAACCTGCCTATACACGTCAGGTTCCTGGAGTTTATGCCGACCAAGAATAATGAGTTCTGGCATTCCAGGGAGGATTTTATATCGTATAAAGAGGTAGTGGGTATCTCTAAAGGGTTAGGGCACGTGGAAGACATCGATGTTCATGGCAATGGACCGGCAAAAAACTTCAGGATCAAACACGCAAGAGGCACATTTGGATTTATTGCTCCTTTGAGCGAAAGTTTTTGTTCAAGCTGTAACAGGCTCAGACTTACATCAGATGGATTCTTAAAGGCATGTCTGCATTCAGACCTTAAGATCAATCTAAAAGATCCTATAAGGCGGGGCATGGATGAAAAAAGTCTTATCCAGCTCATAAACCTGGCAGTAAATACAAAACTAAAAGAACACATTCTTAGCGAGAATCCGATTTCATCATCAGAATATCTGATGTGTCAGATAGGGGGATAAAGCAGTGGACAGTGGCGATATAAGAATGGCGGATATAAGTGAAAAGTCACAGACTAAGAGGATGGCTATTGCGCAGGCAAAGGTTTTTATGAAAAGGGATACTTTGTCAAAGCTGATCAAGGGTAAGATTCCCAAGGGTAATGTCCTTGCTTGCGCAAATATAGCAGGTATTATGGCTGCTAAGAAGACGAGTGAGCTTCTTCCCCTGTGCCATCCTTTAGAGATCACTGATGTAAAATTGGAGTTTGATATCGATGAGAAAAAGGCCTGTATATTAGTAAAGGCAATAGTTTCTGTTCTTGGTAGGACTGGCGTTGAAATGGAGGCATTGACTGCAGCCTCTATTGCATCTCTAACTATCTATGATATGTGTAAGCCGGTGGATAAAGATATAGTGATTTCGGATATCATGCTTTTAGAAAAAAGCGGGGGAAAGAGTGGCGCCTATAAAAGGCAGGGTTAAGTCTATCTCCACATCCTCAAAAAAAGGCTGCAAGAAAAAGAACACGCAGATCGCTGTATTAAAAGAGGATTTTGGTATTGTGGGCGACGCGCATGGAGGAGGCGAGAGACAGGTGAGTTTGCTCGCAATCGAGTCTATTGAAAAGATGCGAAAAAAAGGCGTGGATGTAACTTCAGGTGATTTTGCAGAAAATATTACAACCTCTGGCATGGACTTGATGAGCTTAAAACTTGGCTCTCATTTAAAGATAGGTAAATCTGCCTTGTTAGAGATCACGCATATCGGCAAGGTGTGTCATGATAGATGCGAGATCTTTCGTCAGGTAGGAGACTGTGTCATGCCAAGAGAAGGAATATTCGCAAAGGTCTTAAAAGGAGGCGTTATTAAACCAAGAGATAGAATGGAGGTAGTGAAGCAATGGAAAAGCCATACACTGTAGCGGTATTAACGATAAGTGATAAATGTTCTAAAGGTCAGCGTGAGGACGAGAGCGGAAAGATCACCCAGGACCTTATTAAGAAGCTTCCTGGTGATGTCGTGAAATACGAGATCATCCCTGACGAATCTGAGATGATCAAGGAGCGTATTAAAAATTATTGTGATGAATTGAAGGTAGACCTGGTCCTTACAAATGGCGGCACTGGGTTTACTACAAGGGATGTTACCCCTGAGGCCACAAAAGAGGTTATTGAGAAAGAGATCCCTGGCATTCCTGAAGCGATGCGCACGCTTTGTCTCGGCCTCACCAAAAGGGCAATGCTTTCAAGAGGCATCTCGGGCATTAGAGGAAAGACATTGATACTTAATTTACCAGGCAGCACCAGGGGCGCTAAAGAATCCTTGGAAGCTATACTTGATGGCCTGGCTCATGGCCTGGATATGGTTATCGGAAGGGAACACTAAGTGATTCTACTAAATCTTTTCCTTTCATTCCTTAGAATAGGATTATTCGCAATAGGCGGGGCGTATTCGTTCCTGCCCCTCATTGAAAAAGAAGTTGTTGTGAAGTATGAGTGGCTGACAAAGAGTGAGTTTCTGGATGTGTTGGGGATGGTGAAGATATTGCCAGGTGCTATATCAATCAAGTTTGCCACCTATACTGGTTTTAAGATCGCAGGCATCCCCGGCGCTATTATAGCGAACCTCGGCAACATCCTTGGCCCAGCCAGCCTGATTATCATTGCGTCCAGCATATACGCTAAATACAAGGACGTCCCCAGTGTCCAGGGCGCGTTCAACGTGATCCAACTCGTGATTTTTGCCATGATCCTCGCCGTAGCTTTCCAGCTAGTAAGCTCATCCCAACTCCTGTCACTGCGAAACATACTGATTATCGTTGTCTCGTTCCTGCTCTTTTCCTTTACCAAGATTCACCCCGCTATCATAATCATCGCCGCCGCTCTTCTCGGCGCTTTTTTGAAATAATATAAACCTGGCGGCCCAGGGTATTCATTCCAAGAAAAAATCAAAAACTTCCCTTGACCCGCCAAAGAGCTGGAGAGGTCTACACAAAATGTTCAAAGAACATTTTGCTTGATAGCATAGGAAATTATATGCCCCCCTGTTTTGTTTCGCTTCACCCCTAGAAATTGCAAAGCAATTTCAGGGACTTTAGTCCTGGGAATTCTTCGAATTCCTCAGGGCTCAACAAAACAAAGCAGGCCTGTCCCCCCTGCTTTGTTTTTGACCTGTCCCCGCGATTAGATTTGCGCCAGCAAATCTGCGGGGAAAAAACAAGGGGGGAGGGGACTGCGAAAAATCTCTTTGAGTCACCGAGCTCGCTGAAAGGCGGGCGAGATTTTTCTTGAGTTTGTTGTTTTTAGGAGTATAATACAGAAAAAGAAAGGGGGATGTATGTGGAAAAGGTTAATTGTTTTACTGCTCGTGGTTTCTTTTGGTTTGATGGCGAGCTATGTTTATGCAGGAGGGTGTGAAAAAGGAAAAAGCGACAAGCATAATATGGAGGACAAGGTATTTCACAAGGCCATGATGCTGATTAAAAATCAGGAAGAATTAGGTCTTACAGACGAACAAATAAAGAAGGTAAAGGATCTGAAGATTGCTACTAAGAAGGACGTGATAAAGAAAAAGGCTGATATTGAGATACTTGGTCTGGATATAAAGGCAGCCTTGTGGGATGATGTAGTAGATTTAAACGCACTAAATGCATTGATTGACACGAAGTATGAGCTTAAAAAAGAAAAGACAAAGTCTTTGGTAGCTGCATATGTGGAGCTCAAAGGCGTTTTGACAGAAGAACAAAAGACAAAACTCAAAGATCTTTGCAAAAAAGATAAAAAGTAAAACTTAGTAACAGAGGAAGGTTTAAAAACCTTCCTCTGTTACTGTAAATAATCCTGCCTGACTTAACTATTCTGATCTATCTGAAAATCTAAAATTTTTTCTATATTCTTATCGACAGTTTCTTGACGCCGGTATATAATGCACATATGTGCATAACTACGAGGACGATATGAGACCGAAAAAGACACGGTGGGTTAAATGCGAGCCTGGCGAAAGGTGTTTTAGGCCGCAGTGTAAGCCACTGAATAAATTAGAAGGTGTTAATTTGACTATTGATGAATTTGAGGCAATACGACTTTCAGACCTGGAAGGATTAACACAGCATGAAGTGGCCAGGAAGATGAAAGTGCATCGCTCAACAATATCAAGGGTTCTTGCATCAGGCCATAAAAAGGTAGCAGACGCATTGGTAAATATAAAAGCTATAAAGATTGAAGGCGGATGCTGCAAGATCATAATGAAAGAGAAAAGATAAAAGGACAGGTAAGGGTGTCAGGATGAGAGGTTTTATATTTTTATTTTTCTTATTTTTTATTTTAGCGCCTAATCTTATAGCTGAAGAAAATGTTTCAGATAATATGGACTATCTCGGTGTGTATTATTTTCGCAGTAATTTCCGCTGTAGCAACTGCTATAAGATAGAAGAATACACGAAAGAATCTGTAGAAGGATTCTTCGAAAAAGAACTGTCTTCGGGTGAACTGGTTTACAAAGTTATAAATATTGATGAAAAAGAAAATAGTCATTTTATTGAGGGTTATCAGCTTTACACAAAATCAGTGGTGCTTTCTAGGGTAGTAAGCGGGGAAGAAACAGAGTACAAGAATCTTCAAAAGATCTGGGAATACCTTGATGATAAAGACAAATTTCGTAACTACATAAAAGAAGAAATAAATAGTTTCTTGCATAAGAAAAAAGAAGAGGAAATATGATATTTATTTCTGCATTGTGGTTAGGAATACTTGCTTCAATAAGCCCATGCCCTCTTGCTAGTAACATTGAAGCTGTCTCATTTTTATCCAAAAAGATCACGCGTCCAAAGATTGTGTTGTCGACAGGTATGGCTTACACGCTTGGTCGCATGATTAGTTATGCACTAGTAGGCTCTATTATTGTAATGTCGCTTGTAAGCGTGCCGATTGTGGCTAATTTTCTTCAGAAATATATGAATAGAATAATGGGACCTATTCTTCTCATTGTAGGGTTTTTTCTCCTGGATATTATAAGGTTTAATATACCGAGAATTTCTTGTTCCCAGAGAACAAAGGAAAGTATGGCGAATTCTGGAGCCAAGGGAGCGTTCACACTCGGTGTAATATTCGCGCTTTCATTTTGTCCTATATCCGCGGCACTATTCTTTGGCAGTTTAATTCCCATGGCTTTAAATAACAGTTGCGGTATTGCGCTGCCTTTTATTTATGGTCTAGGCACAGGTCTTCCGGTTGTTGTTTTTTCTTTAGGTATAGCCCTGGGAGTGAAGTCTTTTTCATATTGGTTTTCTAAAGTGAAGCAATTCGAGCCGTATGCAAGGAAGGTTACAGGAGGAATATTTATTCTTGTCGGCCTGTATTACATATGGGCATATATTCTTGTTGGAATGTTTTAGGGGGCATCAGTGGAAACAGTTGTTCACGAAGAGCGTGGGTTAAGTTTTTTTGAGAAATATCTCACTATATGGGTGATCGCCTGTATTGGTATAGGGATTTTGCTTGGGAAATTATTTCCACAGGTCGCTGTCAAACTGGACAGTATCTCGATTTATCAGGTATCAATACCCATAGCAATATGTCTTTTTTTCATGATGTATCCTATCATGGTGAAGATCGATTTTAGAGAGGTTATTAAGGCAGGTAAGGCGCCCAAGCCAGTTCTTCTTACATTATTTGTCAACTGGTGCATCAAGCCGTTCACCATGCTTTTTATAGCCAGTTTATTTTTAGGCGTATTTTTTAAGAAAATGCTTCCTGGTTTTGAGATAGTTAGGGGAGGACAGGAGGTAGAATTATACCGGTCTTATATTTCAGGGTGTATATTACTGGGTATTGCGCCGTGCACAGCCATGGTGCTTATCTGGGGACATCTATCTAAAGGTAATGACGGCCACACCCTGGTCATGGTGGCAATAAATTCCCTGACCATGCTTTTTCTTTATGCGCCTTTAGGCGGCTGGCTTTTGGGCGTGAACAAGATGCCTATTCCATGGCAGACGATCGTACTTTCGGTCGTGATGTATGTGGGTGTGCCGCTTTTTCTGGGCTATCATACGCGAAAATGGATTATTGCCAGGAAAGGCCTTAAGTGGTTTCAAGAGAAATTCATTCGTTATCTAACTCCGGTCTCAATCACTGCATTACTTTTTACGCTCATTCTTTTATTTTCATTTAAAGGAGAGCTGATTATCAATCAACCCCAGACAATAGTCTTAATCGCGATCCCGCTTTTTATCCAGACCTGTCTAATATTTGGCCTGACCTATGCACTGGCAAGGTGGCTCAAGCTTCCATACATGGATGCTGCGCCATCTGCATTGATAGGAGCGAGCAATCATTTTGAAGTAGCTATTGCCACTTCCACAGTGCTCTTTGGCCTTTCTTCAGGCGCATCCCTGGCAACAGTAGTAGGGGTATTAATAGAGGTACCAGTCATGCTGATGTTGGTGAAGGTATGTTTACGGACTCGACATCTATTTTAGAAAGGTATTATTTTTTTATTCCCCTTGACATAGGGTAGGGGGGCAGGGTATACTTGTAATGGGAGGATAATGATATGAGACAAAAGACCGTACATCAGGAACAAGTGCCAGCGCTAAAAAGGATCGAGGGGCAGGTCAAGGGAATACAGAGGATGATAGAGGAAAAAAGATATTGCGTGGATATCATTACTCAGATACACTCTATTATAGGTGCACTTTATACGGTGGAGAGCAATGTATTCCACAAGCATATTGATGGTTGCGTTGTACATGCCTTGAAAGGAAAATCCGAGGCTGAAAAACAAAAGAAGATAGATGAGATTATTAGCTTGATTCAGAGATTCAGAAGGAGTCCTTGAAATGAGAATTCCACACTTTATTTTCGTAATAGCTATATTGGCCATTAGCGCAGGATATGCTTATTCTGAAGAAGCAGTAACGCTTGATTTATTGATTGAAGAGGCATTGAGTAATAATCCAAATATACAATCTGCCTATAGCGATTGGAAGGCTCAGGAATATAAGGCAAGATATGTAAGAGGGCTTCCTGATCCGCAAGCAAGCTATGGATATTTTGGCGAGAGCGTTGAGACAAGGGTCGGGCCTCAGGAGCAAAAGTACGGTGTTTCCCAGAAGATCCCGTTTCCGGGAAAGTTAAACCTTAAAGGTAAGGCGCAGGCCAAGCTTGCCAGCATATTGGAAGAAAAGTACGAAGCTGCAAAGCGCGAGATCATAAAGGAAATAAAGTTTTTATATTATGACATTTATTGGGTGGATAAGGCGATTAAAATAACAGAGGAAGAAAAGGCAATAATAGAGGGCCTGGAAAAGGTAGCGCAGCGCAAGTATGAATCAAATCTTACGCCCCAGCAGGATGTCATCAAGGCGCAGGTGGAGCTTTCAAAATTGATCGATAAGTTATTCCTTTTAAGGCAGAATAGAAAGAGCTTGGAGGCGAAGGCGAATAGGCTCCTTAACAGGCCAAGGGGCAAAGAATTAGGTAAGACCAGTGACGTTGAACCAGTAGAATTTATCTATGAACTTGACGAGCTTCACAGGATATCAGACGCGTCCAGTCAGCAGCTACTCGCTTCTAAGTTGGATATAGAAAGAGCTGAGTACGAAAGGTCTCTGGCAAGATTGGATTATCTTCCAGATTTTACATTTGGTATTGACTACACCGAGATAGGAAGCGGCAGCACCACTCAGCCAAATGATGGTGACGATACGTGGATGGGCAAGATCTCTGTAAATGTTCCAATATGGTTTGGTAAATTAAACGCCCAGGTCAAGGAGAAAAAGGCGCTTTTAGAGTCAAGTAAGAAAAACCACGAAGACACGGAAAATGTCGTGGATTATGAGGTTGAGGATTTATATTTTAAAATCACGACCTATAAAGATATAATCTCGCTTTATAAGACAGCGCTGGTGCCGCAGGCAGAGCAGGCCTATGATGCAGCAAGGACCAGCTATGAAACAGGTAAAGTAGATTTTCTAAACTGGCTTGATGCCGAGAGGGTACTTTTACAGACAAGGCTTGCGCATTACAAGGCGATCGTAGATTATGAGAAGTCGATTGCGTATTTAGAGCGTGTCGTAGGGAGAGATTTGTAACTGGTTCTGTCATTGCGAGGCGCGAAGCGCCGAAGCAATCTCAAAAAGAGATTGCTTCGCTTCGCTTCGCTCGCAATGACAAAAAGGAGTAACCATGAAAAATATTCTTATAATAGTATTTATTTCTACCTTGATTCTCGCGGGTTGCAGCCAAAGCAAAACAGACGAAATACGGAATACGGATGACGGAATACGATATTATACCTGTGGCATGCATCCGAGTGTAAAGGTCTCTGTGGAAGAGTATAATAAAGGTAACAAGAGTTGCCCGATCTGCAATATGAATCTAACTCCGGTCTATAAAGAAACAAAAGAATCTAAAGAGAGAAAAATACTTTTCTATCGCAATCCAATGAATCCCAGTATAACATCAGATGTGCCGACCAAGGATGAGATGGGTATGGACTATATCCCGGTGTATGAATCAGAAGGAGCCGATGACGCTTATTATGGCTGTGGGATGGAAGGCGTGGAGCATGTGTTTTTGATAAAAGAAATTCCAGGCATGAAGTTTTGCCCTATATGCGGTATGCCCCTTAAGAAATTATCAAAAGATGAGGCGGATAAATTAAAAGGAGTAGTGAGCACGGTTAAGATAAAGGGTAATGAAATAAGGCTGGCAGGCGTTCAGACTGAATCTCTAAAAAAACTCCATCTCTATAAAGAAATCCGCACAGTAGGCAGGGTTGCCTATGACCCAGAACTCGCGATTGCCCAGGAGGAATTTATCGCGGCCCTGGAGGTCTCTGATAAGATCCAGCAAGGGAA
>JAHIPS010000082.1 GCA_018902915.1 Candidatus Omnitrophota bacterium
CCTCTCCCCTGAGGGGAGAGGGAATAATATCTTGGAGCTTTTTAGCCACGAACCCGCCATAAGAGAGGTCCAGAATGCAGCTATCGAATACGCAGAGGTAAATCCTGATAAAATAAAAAACTGGAGGAAGCGCGCTAAGATTAAAGCATTCTTGCCCGAGCTCTCGCTCGACTATGACAAAACAATCACCTATGACAGCGGCGTAGACAGATACTATATCGGCCCCTCCGACTGGGGAGCAAGCGTCAAATGGGACCTCGGCGAGATCATATGGAACACTGACCAGACCTCGATAGACGTGCGTTCAAAATTAATGGGACAGTTACGAGATGATATTTTGGGTGAAGGATGCTCAAATTCTCGACATTAAATATGTATTTTACCTTTTAGCTTTTAAACATGTGTATCTCTTCAGGACTGGCAGGCCGGAAAAAAGCATCGTAATTTTTTGCGGGTACGGTGTCATTTTGTCCAAGGCGAAGCTTTGGACAAAATGACGAGCAAAAAATTACAATGAGCGAAGGCCGCCTCGCCCCGTTCCAAATTCTAATCGATTATCGATTTACTATTTGTAGCTGATTACGTACAATTCTCATATATCATTTAACCGATACTTAAGAATTTGGAACGGGGCTCGCTGGGGCGGCCGAGCGTCTTTTTGTAGGCCTGCCATGCCTGAAGAGATACGTTGCCTAATGCCTAATGCTTAATCTTGACATATAGAATATATAGTTTAAAATATAGCTATATATGCCTAGCCTTGAGAATTTTTATGAAGAGTTAAATACCGAGCAGAAACAAGCTGTGGATGCGCTGGACGGGCCAGTGCTGGTCTTGGCCGGTCCTGGAACAGGAAAAACCCAGCTTCTTTCTGTTCGTGCCGCAAACATAATCCGCCAGGAAAAGGCCCTGCCTGAGAATATCCTCATCCTCACCTACACAAACGCCGCAGCGAAGACAATGAAGGAGCGCCTCGCAAAGATCATTGGCCTGAAAGGCTATGACGTCCACATCTCCACCTTTCACAGCTTTGCCAATTCTATAATATTAGATTCAGAGGAGGCGAGTAATTATATCCAGGAACGCATCCAGATCACAGAAATAGAAAATGTAAAGGCAATAGAATACGTCCTTGATCATACAAAAGGCCTTTCTGAGATAAGGCCGTTCAGGGCGCCTTATTTTTATGTAAGCGAGATACAAAAAAGGATAAGCGACTTAAAAAGAGAAGGCATAACCCCGGAAGAGTTTCTAAAACACGTTGAGAGATTAAGACCGGACCGGATCTACATAGAAGAAAAGCACATCCCCAGGATAAAGGCCCTTTCAATCGTATACGAGCAGTACGAAAAACTTAAGGAAGGCAGGAACAGGGATATATTTGACGAGCGCGGCAGGTATGATTATGACGACATGATCATGCTCGCGACAAACGCGTTAAACGGGGAAAAGCTCTTAAAGAAAAAATACGAGGACCAGTTCAGCTACATAATGGTGGACGAGTTCCAGGATACAAACGGCGCTCAGCTGAAACTCCTGCTCTCTCTTATGGAAGGCGCGCATTCCAATCTCTGCTGCGTGGGCGATGATGACCAGTCTATATACAGGTTTCAGGGCGCGAGCGTCGCTAATTTCAGAGAATTAAAGAAAAAATTCAAAAACCTTAAGACAATTTCGCTTAAAAATAATTACCGCTCGGCAAAAGAGATAATAGACCTGTCGCAGGATCTCATAAATGAACTTCCTAAAAACGAGAGGACAGGCCAGAAGTCTCTCGTGCCAATCCGGGATTTTAAGAAAAAATCAATCGAATGCCATGAATTTACCACTGGGGAAGAAGAGATGTGCTTCGTGGTGGACAAGGTAAAAGAGTTTAAGTCTCAGATCTCCTCCTCAAAAGAATTAAGCCCTGAAGAAAATAAATTCCCGTATAATAACATCGCTATACTGGTGAGAAAAAGGATCCTTATCCCGAGGCTAATTGACGCGTTTCTCAAGGCAGGTATCCCGTATGCGACGGACGGCAAAGAGGACATAAGGGCCGAGGTGCGCGTGAGACAGATGCTGGATATACTGGAGTTTGCAGATATGGACCCGGAGAACGTAAAGGATAAGGACAGGCTGCTCTATAATCTTCTTATATCCGATTATTTCCAGATCCCTCACAGGGACACCCTGAATTTTATAAACAGGGTGAATAAGAAAAAAAGAAATAAGGAAAGCGTGACATTTTTATCAGAGCTTTACAATGATAAGGACCTTACCCCAGCCCTTAAAAAAGCGGGAGACATAATAGAACGTCTCGCAGATGCCAGGCTAAGGCCGGTCCACGCGGTTTTGATGGATTATATAAAGGAGGCCGGCGTATTTAAATTTATCCTGGAAAAATATGAGAAGGACCAGATAGTGAGGATCAGGGAGCTGCGCGCGCTCGCATCTTTTATAAATAAGGTAAAGGAATCTGATCTTTCAGATCCAGGCATAACCTTGAGGGATTTTGTCGAGGAGATAAAGACGTGCAACGAGCACAATCTTCCTGTAAAGGGAGAGCTGGTTACAATGACGCAGAACGGCGTCAGGATCTTTACGGCGCATGGCTCAAAGGGCCAGGAGTTTCACAGCGTCCTGATCCCGTTTTGCCTGCAGGACGCGAACTGGCCGATAAAAGCAAGACCTGACATAATCCCTTTGCCGCCGCACATAGTGAGAAGCATGGAAAAGGTGAGTTCCAAAGAAAGGATAAAAGAGCTCCGTCTTTATGACGAGACAAGACTTTTTTACGTGGCTGTAAGCCGGGCAAAAAGCAATGTTTTATTTACATCCAGCCCTAAGGAAAACGAGATATCGAGTTCATTCATTCATCGATTAGGCATTGAACCGAAGCGGGAGCGGTTCAGCGAAGAGGATACCCTGATCAAATCCTTAAGCAAGTCCGAAGCCAAGGATCCTTTTATAGGCACTGAGTCGGTGTTGAGGGATATGGTCTCACAGATGAGCCTGAATCCCACGAGTTTAAATAATTATTTAAGGTGCAGGAAAAAATTTCTCTACGACAATATCCTGATGATTCCTTCTTCAAAAAAGCAGAGCCTCATGTTCGGGACAGCGGTCCACGACAGCCTGGAACAGGTTTTCAGGCATTACATGAAGGCGAAAGAATTTCCTGATTTTCAGTTTTTCAAGAGCGCATTTGTAGATTCGTTAAAATTCCAGGGGCCTGAAAAGAACATGGAGCTCCGCTGCATAGAAGAGTTTGAAGGGATGAGAAAATACTTTGATAAAATATCCTCGAATCCCATTATGCCCCTGGGACTCGAGAACCGCATGCCAATAAATATAGACGGCATTGTATTTACCGGGAAATACGACAAGATGGAGATGGAGGATGAAAAGGCAGGGGCCGCAAGGGTCATAGATTATAAAACAGGTGTTTCTAAAAAGCACGCCAGAGGCATATTTGAAGTGAGAAGTTTAGAAGATGATGAATGCGATGATTACCTGCGCCAGCTTGTCTCTTATAAACTTTTGTACGAGAAGGACAAGACGCGGCAGGATAAGGATTTATTCGTGAGTCATGGCGTGCTCGTGTTCGTGGAGCCGTCCAAAGAAGAACTGAGAAAATATGGTGTAAAAAAAGGCGAGCCGACCGAGTTTAAGGTCGAGCTCACTGGCGAGATGGTGGACGAACTGGTCGGCCTGATAAAAAATACATGGACAGATATACAGGGGCTTCGTTTTGAAAAGCTGAAAGAACGCGACAGAAATAAATGCGGGTTTTGTGATTTTGACCACATATGTTGGGGATAGGGGGTTTTATTATGAGAAATATTTTAATCGCTTTAATTATTTTAATGATCCTGCCGGCGTGTAATATCGTCCCGAAATCAGTGCAGTATCAGAAGGAAGAAGAAGGTACAATAGGCAGCGTGGATGGCATTAATCTTCTGGTTGAAGAGGCACAGGTCATGTTCTCTAATCTCGGTTATGATACTGGAAACAAGGACGGCAGGATGGGGCAGAAGACGCGCGAGGCAATAAGGGAGTTTCAGGAATCAATAGGGCTTAAGAGCACAGGCTATATAGATAAGCTTACGTGGCGGGCGATAGAGGATATACGCAGAGACATTGAAAGAAGCGAGATGAAAGAAAAATACATTGTGACCGTCAAAAGCGCTTATAAAGAAGAGATCTCGAGTCCTGATTTCAATGTTACTATAAAGGAGATACAGGCTGCCTTGAAGAACGCGGGTTTTGATCCTGGGACTTTAGACGGGAAAATGGGGCCAAGGACGCAGCAGGCAGCAAAGGAATTCCAGAGGGCAAAGGGCCTCAAGGTTGACGGCAAGGTCGGCCCTAAGACGTGGTCGGAGTTAAAAAAGTATGCTGAGTAGATTTTTCAAACCCTTATCTGACAATCTTGACTGACAATCTTGACACGTACGTTTTGTCAAATAAGGGATTGACAAAATGGATCCGAGTGGTATAAAATGTTATTCAAGAGGGAGGGATTCGCGAAATGGGTAAATACATAACTGTGCTTGGTGGTATAATAAGTATTCTGATAGGAATATGGGGCATAACTACCTGGTGGTGGAGCTTTGCAGAGCTTTTAAAAGGGGCTGTGCCACCTGTTCTTGTTTTAGGCGGGCTTGCAGCGCTTTTTGCTGGCATAGGCGAGATAAAGGATTCTGGCAAGGCAAAGAAAGATGAGGGAAAAGAGAAAAGTTAAAAATATAGATATATTAATGAAGGTAGGCCCTATAAAATAAGAGGGTCTATTTTCATTTAAGGAGGGTAATTTTTATGAATTATATAAAGACAGGTTTACTCTTAGCTGCGCTTACCATGCTCTTTGTGTGGATAGGCGGATATTTTGGCGGCCAGAGCGGGGCCACGTTCGCGTTGATATTTGCGCTGATGATGAATTTCGGGGCATACTGGTTTAGCGACAGGATCGTGCTTTCAATGTATAGCGCCAAGGAAGTCGAGCCGCAGGAAGTACCTGAACTTTACAATATAGTCCGCGAATTGACATCTCACGCAAAGCTTCCAATGCCAAAGATATATATAGCGCCGCAAAGTTGTCCGAATGCCTTTGCAACTGGCCGCAATCCAAAGCATTCAGCAGTGTGCGTGACGCAGGGCATACTGAATCTTTTGAACCGGGAAGAGCTAAAAGGCGTGATAGCGCATGAACTTTCCCACATTAAAAACAGGGACACATTGATAATGACTGTTGCGGCAACTATTGCAGGCGCGATTACCATGCTCAGGTGGCTTGCTATATTTGGCGGCAGGGGCGGAAGAAATAGAGATTCTAATGCCCTTATGTATCTAGTCATGTTTATACTAGCGCCCATAGCAGCGATGCTTATACAGCTGGCCATATCACGCTCGAGAGAGTATGCTGCTGATAAAAGGGCTGCGCATGTTGCAGGCACACCTGCGGGACTGGCTTCAGCACTTTTGAAATTGGAAAAAGGAGTAAAGACATATCCAATGAAGGCAAACGAGACCACAGCGCATTTATTTATTGTCAATCCATTGCGCGGACAGGGACTGGCAGCGCTCTTCAGCACGCACCCGCCAATCCAGGAAAGAGTAAAGCGTCTACAAACCATGAACCCTTAATTTACAAAGAAGGAGGCAGGCATGGCAGAGTTCAATGCGAAATACGGTCACGACATAAAGGCGATAAACGAAAAGGTGAAAGAGGCAAGCCTTTTTGTGCAACAGCTTAATAACGAGCTGTCAAAGGTTATCGTGGGGCAGAAATATATGATGGACAGGCTTTTGGTAGCGCTTCTTGCAAATGGCCATATTTTAATAGAGGGGGTGCCAGGGCTTGCAAAGACGCTTGCTGTCAAGACATTGTCGAGCTGCATACAGACAAAATTCCAGAGGATACAGTTTACGCCTGATCTATTGCCGGCAGATCTGATCGGCACGCTTGTCTATAATCCAAAGGACGGCAAGTTTACCACAAAAAAAGGCCCAGTTTTCGCGAATCTCATACTCGCGGATGAAATAAATAGGGCCCCTGCAAAGGTGCAGTCAGCGCTTTTAGAGGCAATGCAGGAGCGCCAGGTCACAATAGGAGATTCTACCTTTAAATTGGACGAGCCGTTTCTGGTGCTTGCCACACAGAATCCAATAGAGCAGGAAGGAACGTACCCTCTTCCAGAGGCGCAGGTTGACCGATTCATGCTAAAGATAAAAATCAGCTATCCTGACAAAAAAGAAGAAAAAGAAATCATGGAACGCATGGCAGGCCATGAACCGCAAGAGGTGAAACCCGTAGTTTCTTCTGATGACATTGCTAAGGCAAGGGAGATAGTGAGCGAGATCTATATAGATGAAAAGGTAAAAGACTATATAGTGGATCTGGTTTGCGCGACACGCAATCCCGAGGAATATAATCTCGATATAAAAAATCTTGTAGCTTATGGCGCGTCTCCAAGGGCATCTATATATCTGAATATAGCAAGCAAGGCGCACGCCTTTATCCGAGGCAGAGGATTTGTCACGCCAGAAGACGTGAAGACAGTAGGCATGGATATTTTGCGGCATCGCATCATAATTACGTATGAAGCAGAGGCAGAAGAGATGACCAGCGAGGATATTGTAAAACGAGTATTTGATCAAATCGAGGTCCCGTGATCCCCAAGGAAATCCTGAAAAAGGTCCGCCAGATCGAGATCCGGACCGGCAAGCTCGTCAATGACGTGTTTGCGGGAAGCTACGAGTCTGTATTCAAAGGCCGCGGCATGGAGTTTCACGAGGTGCGCGAGTATGTGCCGGGGGACGACATCCGTTCCATTGACTGGAATGTCACGGCTCGCACAGGAAACCCGTACGTAAAAAAGTTTGTCGAAGAAAGGGAATTGACGGTTTTGCTGATGGCTGACATGAGCGGTTCAGGTTATTTTGGCACAAAAGAAAAGATGAAAAAGGAAATAATGGCAGAGATAGGCGCGCTCCTTGCGTTTAGCGCGATAAAAAACAATGATAAAGTGGGCCTGATTCTTTTTACAGATCAGGTGGAAAAATTTATCGCGCCAAAAAAAGGGAGACCCCACGTCCTCAGGGTCATAAGGGAGCTTTTATATTATAAACCGCAGGGCAAAAAGACCAGCATTAATGCCGCGCTCGAATATTTAGGCAAGGTCTTGAAGAAACGCGCAGTCGTATTTCTTATCTCGGATTTTATGGATTCTAATTACGAAAGACTTTTGCGGATCCTGAACAAGCGCCACGATATTATAGGCATATCTATTTCCGACCCGAGGGAAACGCACCTGCCTGACGTGGGACTCATAGAGTTTGAAGACGCTGAGACCGGGGAGATGATCTGCGTGGATACCAGCGATGTTCTTTTAAAAAACGAGATCATAAAAAGAAAAAGGTCTTTTATGGAAAACCGCAACAGGATTTTTAAATCAATGGCCCTGGATTCAATAGATCTGTCAACCAGGGAATCTTATATAAAGCCCCTTATGCTTTTCTTCAGGGCGCGCGCCAAAAGATTTAGGTAAAAATATAATCATGGACGATATAAGGCCGTTAAAGGATTTAGTAGAGATCAGGGGAGGGCTTTCATTTTTGGCCCTGATCTTGTTGATTTTGCTATTGGCCGCCGCCATAGCTTTGGTCATCTATTTCAGAAAAAGAAAAAAGGCCGTCGAAGAGCCTGTCTTGCCGCCTCGGCCGCCAGAGGAGATCGCAATGGAGGCCCTGAGGGCGCTTATAGAGATGCGATTGGTCGAGAAAGGCATGATAAAGGAATATTACGTGCGTCTTTCAGATATTATCCGCACTTATATACAAGGGAGATTCAGGATCTTTGCGCTGGATATGACCACGTGGGAGCTCTATCAGGAGATGCGTCTTAAAAAGCTCGACAGGCCGCGCGTCGCTCAGATGCGGGATTTTCTGGAAGATTGCGACCTTGTAAAATTTGCAAAGTATATTCCTGTAAAAAAGGAAATCGAGGAAGCATATACCATGGCAGAAGAGATCGTACAGGCCTAAGTTGACAATTTTGACATTGTCAAAATTGTCAACTTGAGGGGTGGGTATGAGGTTTGCGAGTCCGTTGTTTTTGATATTGCTGGGGATTATCCCGCTAGTTATCTGGGATTTCCTCAGGCGCGCTAAGACCAGCGAGGCGAGTATTTTATTTTCAGATGTATCTATTGTAAAGGGTATCCGGCTTGGATTCAAGGTCAGGTATAGACACGTACCGATGATCCTGAAAATGGTCGCCATATTTATTTTTATTCTGGCTATGGCAAGGCCCCAGGCAGGACAGAAAGAAGAAGAGATTATAACCGAGGGCATTGACATCATGCTTACCCTTGATACCTCGAGCAGCATGAAGGCAGAGGATTTCAAGCCCCAAAATAGATTAGGCGCGGCAAAAGAGGTAATAGAGGAGTTTATAAAATCGCGGCACAATGACAGGATCGGCCTCGTGGTATTTTCGCGCCAAAGCTTTACGCAGTGCCCTCTCACGCTTGATTATGATGTGCTGTTGGATCTCCTGGAAAAGATAGAGATAGGCATGATAGAAGACGGCACAGCCATAGGGACAGCTATTGCAAATTCTGTAAACAGGCTGAGGGATTCTAAGGCTAAAAGCAAGATCGTAATACTTTTAACAGACGGGATAAATAACGCAGGGAAGATAGACCCGCAGACAGCGGCAAAGACTGCAACAGCGCTCGGTATAAAGATATACACGATAGGCGCTGGCAAGCCCGGGGCTGCGCTTTATCCAGTAGAGGATCCTATATTCGGGAAAAGATACGTAAAGATGGATACAGAGATAGACGAGGGCCTGTTAGAAGAGATCGCAGAAGAGACAGGAGGCCTGTATTTCAGGGCTAAAGACGAACAAGGCCTAAAAGAAATCTATGAAACCATTGGGAAATTGGAAAAGACAGAAATCGAGACCAAGGAATACGCGAATTACACTGAGCTGGCCGATGGTTTTATTTTACCAGGCCTCATATTATTTTTAATGGGCATAACATTGGGCAACACCTTGTTTAGAAAGATCCCGTGAGGTAGCACATGCATTGGGGCGCGCCAATATATTTAAATTTCCTTCTACTTATTCCCGCGTTAATAATATTTTTTATCATTGTCTCTATCAGGAAAAACAGGGCCATCGGGGTATTTGGAAACAAGGCCCTGATGGAGAAACTTTCTCTATCAAAGAGCGCGGCAAAAGAAAAGACAAAGAGGATTTTAATCATAATAGGCGCCATTTTCCTGATCCTGGCGCTTGCGAGGCCACAGATAGGCACGAGACTTGCCATGACAAAACGCAGCGGAGTGGATGTCCTGATAGCAATAGATACTTCGACGAGCATGATGGCCCAGGATATAAAACCAAATCGTTTGGAAAAGGCAAAGCTGGAGGTGGCCTCGCTTATAGATAAATTAAAAGGGGACAGGGTCGGCATCCTGACATTCGCGGGCAATAGTTTTGTCCAGTGCCCCCTCACGCTTGATTACAACGCGGCCAAGATGTTTTTAAGCATCGTAGAGACAGGCATGATGCCCAAGCCAGGAACAGCCATAGGCGACGCAATAGAGAGGGCCGCGAAATCCTTTGTTAAAAAACAGAGAAAACACAAGGTCCTGGTCCTTTTGACAGACGGCGAAGACCACGAGCAGGATCCTGTAAAGGCTGCAAAAGAGGCAAAGAAAGAGGGTATAAGGATCTATACAATAGGCATTGGCAGTAAACATGGCGAGCCCATACCTATTATGGATGAATCAGGCAATGTCTCGGGGTATAAAAAGGATTCTAGCGGCGAGGTGGTAATGTCAAGACTCGATGATGAGACGCTTCAGAGGATAGCCTTTATTACAGACGGGAAATATTATAATGCCACGCCAGGCGAATTTGAGCTGGACAGTATCTATGACGAGATACAGGGGATGGAGAAAAAAGAACTCTCGAGCAGGTTATTTATGCAGTACGAGGAGAGGTTCCAGTATTTTCTCGGCATAGCCCTGGCGCTATTGTGTATTGAACTTGTAATCGGAGACAGGAAGAGAACATGAGACTTACGATTGTTCACTGTTCAAGGCTAAGCCTTGAACAGGGAAATGTTCAAGGCTTAGCCTTGAACAGGAGACTGGCCCGGGCACTTGCAATTCTATTGGTTTGTTTTTTTACCATAGGCTGGATATGGAATTCTGTTGCGACAAAGGATAAAGAGGCGAGGAAGCTGTATGAGGAGGGAAATCTCGACGATGCATTGGCAAAATGGCGCGACGCGCAGATCGACGAGCCTGATAAGAAGGAGCTGCATTATAATATAGGCAATGCATTGTATGAGAAAAGCGAGTATGAGGACGCGTTTAGCGAATACCAGAAATTAATTGATTCAAAAGATGATGAACTTCGGGCAAAAACATATTATAATATTGGAAACACGCATTACAGGATGGGGAAACTGCCTGAGGCAATAGAGGATTATGAAAAAGGCCTTGAGATAACGCCTGATGACGAGGACGCGAAGTACAATATAGAGTTTATCAAGAAATTATTAGAAGAGCAGGAAAAGCAGCAATCAACGAGTAAAGAAGAGCAGGAAGAAAAGAAAGAAGAGGAAGAACAGGAACAGCAGGCGCAGCAGGAGCAACAAGATAAATCTAGCGGAGAGCAAAGACAGGAAGAAAAACAGGAAGAATCTGGAAAAGAGGAAAGAGAAGAAAGGCAAGAGGCAAAGAAAGATAAGACAAGCGACGAAAAGGAGATGTCAGAAGAAGACGCTGTTCGCCTGCTCGACGCTTTAAAGGATGACGAAAAAGAGCTGCAAAAAGAACTAAGGATGCAGCCTATCGAGGGTAGGTATAGAGTAGAAAAAGACTGGTAGGATATGAAAAA
This sequence comes from Candidatus Omnitrophota bacterium, assembly GCA_018902915.1. Classification (GTDB taxonomy): domain Bacteria; phylum Omnitrophota; class Gorgyraeia; order Gorgyraeales; family Gorgyraeaceae; genus JAHIPS01. Next base: position 10,907 of record JAHIPS010000082.1, read on the forward strand.
GTTTTTATTTACGGTTTTATTTTTGTGCATGGCAGGTGTTTTATACGGCCAGGATATCTCTATCGAGGCCGGAGTTGACAGGCAGGAGATCTCACTGGACGAGCAGATCACGCTTACCATAGTAGTGAGCGGCAATGTGTCCAATATCCCGCAGCCTACTGTGCCGAACATGGACGGGTTTACAGCGTATTCTTCCGGCAGGTCCCAGAATATCTCGATAATAAACGGCCAGTTTACAAGCTCTGTAACCTTTACATATATACTCGTGCCCAATGACGAAGGTGAATATACCCTGGGGCCGTTCAGCATTGATTACAAAGGCAATACCTATTCGGCAGACGCGATCAATATAAAGGTTTCGCCGCGCTCTAGCGCGCAGCCTTCTGCGCCGTCCTACGCTGCGCCAGACAAATACGAGAGCGGGGCAGCGCCGGGCGCCGGGCAACATAAAGAATTATTTATAGAGACGTACGTTGATAAGCTCAGGGCATATGTAAACGAGCAGGTAACCCTGACGTTCGCGTTTTACCAGGCAGTAAATCTGTTTGAAAACCCTGTCTATAGCGCGCCTTCCACGACCGGCTTCTGGACAGAAGATATGCCGCCCCAGAAAAAATATTATAAGGTCATAGACGGCGTGAAGTATCTCGTGACCGAGATAAAGACAGCGCTTTTCGCGACCAGCCCAGGCGAATTTATAGTAGGCCAGGCAAGGCTTGAGGCAAGCGTTGAAGACCTGGAGAGATTTTCTTCGCGCAGCCCTTTTGATATCTTTGACAGGGACCCGTTCAGCATGTTTAGAAGGGGAAAACCCATAATTCTTACAACAGACCCCATAACGCTCGAGATCCTGCCTTTGCCGGAAGAGGGTAGGCCCGAAAATTTCAAAGGCGATGTAGGAAGTTTTGATATTTCTTCCGAGATAGACAAGGACAAGGTCGAGGAAAACCAGCCTGTAAACCTGAAGATAGCCATAAAGGGAAAAGGCAACATAAAGACGATCTCTTCTCCTGATATCCCTGAACCGCCTGATGTAAAGTTTTATGATTCCGCGAGCTCTGAAAATATATCCAAACTGGATTATGTTGTACAGGGGGAAAAGATATTTGAAAAGGTCATTATACCTAAGCGCGCCGGTAGCTTTACGCTCGGTCCTGTAGAATATTCTTATTTTGATCCACAGGAGGAGACCTACATAGAAAAAAGGATCTCGCCGATAGAAATACAGGCCACAGAATCAGATGAAGAGGCCCCTGTCGAGGTCCCGCTCTCAATACCAGGCCTCACAAAGGAAGAGATAAGACTCCTTAAAAAAGACATATGTCATATAAAAGGCGCGCTGCCAGATTTAGGAGCCAGGGATAATTTCCTGTATAAAAATAAGATGTTTCTCTTATCTCTTATTATACCGCTCGCCCTTTTAGTATTCCTTTATATATACGAACTTCACAGGCAAAAACTGATGACAGATATCGGATACGCCCGTTCCCGTCGCGCAAGAGGCGCTGCTTCAAAACGTCTTAAAAAGGCGAGGGGCGTGATGTCAAAGGGCGACGTAAAAGGATTTTATGCCGAGATATACAAAGCAGCGATAGAATATATAGCCGATAAATTAAATATCCCGCATCCATCCATAACAAAAGACATATTAGAAGAGAGATTAAAAGAAAAAGATATATCCGCGGAGCTTATAGAAAAATTAAAGGAGCTATTTGATATCTGCGACATGGCCAGGTTTGCCCCGTCCGAAGTCCGCACTAAAGGTGCGGCACTCATCTCTGGCGACTCACTTCAGACGGGGTATACTTCAGGCAGATTTACCGAAGAGGATATGAAGAAGTCGATCGAGGAGGCAGCCGATATCATCGCGGGCCTTGAGAGGATAGGATGAAAAAGATAATCTTAATCGCGCTCTCTATATTTTTTATTTTCTGCGGCCTGAGTTTTGCAGAATCCGCGGAAAAACTCTATAAGGATGCATGCCAGAGTTATGAAAACGAGGATTACCAGACAGCGGTCTCGCTTTACGAGACTCTTATAGCCATGGACAAGGTCTCATCCGAGGTGTTTTATAATCTCGGCAATAGTTATTTTAAATTAAAAAATATCGGCAAGGCCATTGTGAATTACGAGAGGGCCGTGCGCCTCGCGCCGCGCGATAGAGACATAAAAATAAATTTAAAACTTGCAAAGTCAATGACAGTTGATAAAATAGAGACACCTGAAAAAGGTTTTATCTTGAACCTGGCGCTCTTGCCGTACGATAAGCTCAATATAAATGAATTGACGAAATTTATTTTAGTTTTTTACCTGGCGATAATTTTACCTCTGATCCTTTCCATATTTTTTATAGCAAAAAGGCGCGGTATCTTTTATGGCGCAGGCTCCTCCGCGGTTTTATTAATACTCTTCTCCATATTTTTATTTGCAAAGATTCACAATGAAAATATCTTGAGAAAGGCAGTGGTGATTTCCAATAAGGTGGATGTAAGAAGCGGCCCGAAAGAGGATTATCTTTTGCAGTTTACGCTGCACGAAGGCACGATTCTCAGCGTCGTGGAAGAAAGACAGGACTGGTACGAGGTTGACCTTTCAAAGGACCTCAGGGGATGGCTTCCCAAGGATAGCGTCGAAGCCATATAACCACAATATATAGTTGTTTACCAGCCAGAAATAGCAATATATGGTATTTTTGACTTGACACCGGATTTTTAAGTGATATACTTTTCTGTATCTCTATGAAACAATTCAATCCGCTAATAACCAACCAAAATATTGACAGACTGGAATCCCAGGAGGTGAAGATGCAGGCAGGAACAACTGGCGCAAAAAAATTGGATATCTCTGAAAACTGTCTGAAGGTACTTGAGAAAAGGTACCTGAAAAAAGACAAGGAAGGCAAGATCATAGAGACTCCTGATGAGATGTTCAGGAGGGTAGCCCGGCATATCGCGCAGGCAGATAAATTATACGGGGCAGGCGATCAAGAAGTAAAAGAAACAGAGGATAATTTTTACAATATCATGTCTTCATTCGAATTCATGCCGAACAGCCCCACCCTGATGAACGCGGGGAGAGATCTTGCGCAGTTATCAGCCTGCTTTGTTTTGCCTGTTGAGGATTCGATGGAATCTATTTTTGAGGCAGTAAAGAATACTGCTTTGATTCATCGCTCTGGAGGTGGAACAGGTTTTAGTTTTTCCAGATTGCGTCCCAAAAATAGCATGGTTCGGTCTACGGGTGGAATTTCAAGCGGTCCAATTTCTTTCATGAAAGTCTTTAATGCCGCAACGCAGGCTGTGAAACAGGGGGGTTGCGTAGTCCCTTCAACGCGGATTTCTACCGTTAAAGGGTTGGTGAAGATAGAAGGATTGGGTCCCGTTGATGCAAAGCCAAATACCTGGCATCCGTACAATCCCCATCCTTTAGGTATTTTTACTGACGAGGGAATTGAAATTTCAAATGAATTTTATAACAATGGAGTTTCTAAGATATTAAAATTAACTACGCGAAACGGTTATTCCATTTCCACCACCCCAGAACATCGTTTAAGAATTATCGACGAAAATGGCAATTATATTTGGCGATGTGTAAGGCATATAAAGGACGGCGATTGGGTAGCTCTGCAAAAAAATACTTATGCAGGAGAAATTCAATACAAATTTCCTGAGTTTAAAGGAATCGCACATTTTAATGCTACAAGAATTAAGCTTCCTTCAAGCCCGACTAAAGAACTGGGAGAATTTATCGGCTTGGTGATTGGTGACGGAGCCATAAGTATAAATCAAAAAGGATGTGGGCGTCTGATTATAAGCATAGAAGATAAAGATGTAGATGTGATTGATTATTTATTTAAAATTAGCGATGAGCTATTTGGACTAAATCCAAAAAAACAAAAGAAAATCGATGATAAGAGTTCCAATTATTTCTTTAATTCTACAATATTGGTTAGCTGGTTAAGACATATAGGTGTAGAAAAGTCTTCCGCTCTTGAGGCGTATGTACCAGAGTTAATATTTCGAGCAGGTAGAGAATTTGTAATTGGATTTTTGAGAGGGCTTTTTACCGCTGATGGAACGGTGACAAAAGAAGGTTACCCTTCACTTTGCAGTATTTCCAAGAATCTTATAGAAGGAACACAGCAGCTACTGTTGTCTCTGGGCATCCCCAGTGGCATATCCGAAAAGAAAAATCGTAAAAATGCTTTTGGGAAATTGCCCCTTTATCAGTTGAGAATTATTACTAATGCAGGGCTAATAGAGTTTGCAAGAGACATAGGTTTTATTACTAAACAAAAGAACTCACGTCTAAAGAATGGACTGGAGAAGATTTGCGAATTTAACGATGTAATCCCCAATATAAGTGTTATCTTAAAAGCTATATACAATGGTCCTGGTAGAGGTACTGGTCCGGGCCGTTCTCGAAGAGGTGCAAATCGTAAATTATATCGAGACATTCAGCATTACCTACCTGAAATATTTGCATCTCGCCATTTGTCTCGATTACGCCTTAAAAGATTAGTTAATAAATATAAGGAAATAAGAAACAATCCGCGCATTTCATGGTTTTTTAATAATAATCAATTCTACGATCAAATAGTGAATATCCAAGAGGATGAATTTTTAACTTTAGATATCGCAGTCCCTAAAAATAATACTTATATTGCCAATGGTTTTGTCAGCCATAATACCAGGCGGGGCGCGAATATGGGAATACTTCGCGTAGATCATCCCGATATCCTCGAGTTTATAAAATGCAAGGAAGAAGACAAGGAGATAACAAATTTCAATATCTCCGTTGCGGTTACAGAAGATTTTATGGATAAGGTCATAAAGGATAAAGAGTATGATTTAATAGATCCGCATACAAAGCAAGCAAAAGATCGTCTTAAGGCAAAAGAGGTTTTTGAGCTGATTGTTTCGATGGCATGGAAAAACGGCGAACCAGGTATTATTTTTATTGATAGGATGAATCAGTTTAACCCCACGCCTAAACTGGGCCAATATGAATCGACTAACCCATGCGGGGAACAAGTGCTCTTGCCATTCGAAAGTTGTAATTTAGGTAGCATAAATCTTTCTAAGGTAGTTTGTTGTGAAAATGGGAAAAAACAAGTGAATTGGGGGAATCTTAAAAGGCTTGTGCATTCAGGCGTACATTTTCTCGATAATGTCATTGACATGAATAAGTTTCCTTTGTCAGAGATAGAAGAGATGACAAAGAAGAATCGTAAAATTGGTCTTGGCGTAATGGGTCTGGCAGATATGCTGATACAGCTGGAGATGCCTTATAATAGTGACGAAGCTGTAGAACTGGCAGAAAAGATTATGAGTTTTATAAGTGATGAGGCAAAGAATAAATCTAGAGAACTAGTGGAGACCAAAGGTGAATTCCCTTCCTTTAATGACAGTGTGTTTTCTGAAAAGGGTCAGGAAAAAATGAGGAATGCTACCTTGACAACCATTGCGCCCACAGGGACCATCTCGATCATATCCAATGCCTCGAGCGGCATCGAACCCCTGTTCGCGATCTCGTATTACAGGAACGTGATGGACAATGACAAGCTTATAGAGGTAAACCCCTTGTTTGAAGAAATAGCGAAAAGAGAAGGTTTTTATTCAAGGAAGCTCATGGAAGAGATCGCCGAGAAGGGCTCTATAAAGGATATATCAGAAGTACCCGAGAAGTACAAAAAGATATTTGTCACGTCTCATGATATCGCGCCTATCTGGCACATAAGGATGCAGGCCGCGTTCCAGAAACATACTGACAATGCTGTATCAAAGACAGTGAATTTTCACAACGAGGCCACAAAAGATGACGTGAAAGAAGTTTATATGCTGGCGTATAAATTGGGGTGCAAAGGCGTTACTATTTACAGGGATAAGAGCAGGGAGGAACAGGTATTGAATATTTCATCAAAGGATAAAAAGGGTAAATCCAGCGCTGCTGTTTCAGCAATAGAGGTGATTGCGCCAAGGCCAAGGCCTGCTGTTACAAAAGGCACGACAACAAAGGTTGCCACAGGATGCGGCAATCTCTACATTACAATAAATGAAGACGACAAGGGCATGCCTTTTGAGGTGTTTATACAGATGGGAAAGGCCGGCGGCTGCGCAGCGAGCCAGCTCGAGGCAACAGGAAGATTGGTTTCCCTGGCGCTTCGCTCGGGCGTTGAAAATAAAAAGATTATAGATCAATTGCGCGGCATTCGTTGCCCGTCGCCTTCATGGGAAAAGGGCGGAAGGATATTTTCATGCGCTGACGCGATCGCAAGGGTGCTGGAGCTCAGATTAGGAAATGGCAAGATGTACCACGAGGAAGAGGACCTGGAAAAGCATTCTCCTCACACAATGATAGAGGATAAGTTAGGCAATGTCGTTGGCGTGTGCCCTGATTGCGGAGCAGCGCTCAGGCACGAGGAAGGCTGCGTTGTCTGCCGCTCCTGCGGTTACTCCAAATGCTAACATGTCAATAAGACCTGATACATGGATCAAGAGAATGGCTTTGGAGAATGAAATGATAAAGCCATTTGAACCGGATCAGATCAAACAAGGCAATATATCCTATGGTCTTTCCAGCTATGGATATGACATAAGGATTGCTGACGAGTTTAAGATATTCAGGGGTTCTAGAGATACGGTCCTGGATCCGAAAAACATGAACCCTGATTTATTCGAGGATTTTCAAGGAGAATCCTGCATTATCCCGGCTAATTCATATATCCTGGCCAGGTCTTTAGAGTATTTCAAAATACCCAGAAATGTCCTGGTGCTCTGCACAGGAAAAAGTACCTATGCCAGGACAGGTGTAGTAGTAAATGTCACGCCATTAGAGCCAGCCTGGGAAGGATACATCACAATGGCAATAAGTAACACATCTAATTGCCCTGTAAGGCTTTACGCAAATGAAGGAATTGCCCAGATTGTCTTCTTTGAGTCTAGTGATGCCTGCCAGATCAGCTATGCTGACCGAAAGGGCAGCTACCAAGCCCAGAAAACCATAACCCTCCCTAAATAACCAGGCTTAAGTTGACAAATGAGGTATTTTAGGGTATACTAATTACAGAGATTGTAAAAGTATTTAGTATGTGAATAAACTGTGTAAAACCAATTAAAACTAGAGAAAATAGCCATGGGTCTCTATAAGATAATAAAATTTCTAACTGAACCAGGTTCCAGAGACCTGGTCTTTTTATTTCTCGGGCGCTGCCTCTTATTGGATAGGGCCTCTCTCCCATGGCGGGGGACCAAACTACTCAATTTAAAGAGACGCGCCCGGGTCTTTTATCATTAGGTCGACAGGTTTGTGTAATGTGTAAAGTGTAATGGAGAGTTATGTTGAGCTTACAGGAAGGGAAAAATCGAATAGCGCTTAAGGCCATCTCACTTGTGATAGTGCAGGTGTTTTTGGCTACATCTCTGGTCTATCCATCTTCTATTAAGGATATGGCAGCTATATATAAGCTGAATAGTAAATTAAGAGTGCCGCTTGCTAATTCAGAGGAGGAAAAAAGCTGGTTTTCCTCCAGATTTTTAGATAAGACTAATGAACAGTCGAGTGATAGAAAAAGTAATGCATCTTTTCCCTTAAGAGGAGAATATTCCCGCAGAAGATCGCCTAAATACATTTTAGCTTCTTTAATAGATATGTTAGTAGGGAATCCGGCTAACACGCTCAGCGACAGCGAATTAAATAAAAATCTCGAAGATTTTAAGGCCTCGTTCTTAGAAAAAATCCCTGTAAGCGATAGGCCGGCTTATTTAAAAGAGATGGTTAATTACTTAAGTGCGCAGGCAATAAGATTTCGTTCCAGTTTTCCTGAGGTAGAAAAATTAAGACAAAGGTTCGAGCGATACATAAATAACAGTCGTAAGATCATGGCTGATGCCGGTGATACTGTTTTGAAAAAAGATATAAAGACGCAGGAGGTCATAAACCGCTTTGAAGAAAAAGGCGGAGACTATTACAAAAAAGCAATAGATCATTTTAAAGACTCTAAAACAGATAAAGGTACGCAATTTATTGATTTGGGAACTCCTGCCAGGCTGACCAGGGTTTACGAAGTAATCGAACACTATGGCGGTGAGTTGAAAACAAAGAACATCCTGGATATAGGCTGCTCCTACGGGCTGTTTTTGCATATCTTAAAGGGGTTAGGTATCGAGGCAAGCGGCCTGGATCAGGATGAGGATTTCGTAGAATATGGCAAAAACGATGGTCTTGATATCAGAAAATCTGATATTACCGAAAAAGATATACCGGTAGATGAAAGGTTTGATATTACAACAAGCGTATATGTCCTTGATCATATTTCGTTAAATGATCAGGATGCCTTCCTTCGTACGTTCAATAATATTTTCGATCTGACAAAAGACGAAGGGCTCAGCATACACTATCTGTCAGAGGATAAATATACTTTCTTTGAAAAGAATCTCGATAAACTGGAGTCTTATCTATTGGATAGAATTTTTGTTGATGGAGGAGTTATTCTGGTGTTCAGGAAACCAGCCCAGGGCGATATGACTCTTGCCAGTGCAGAAGACAGGCAAGTGGATCATACCTTTAGCGGAAGCGGTGATAGTGAGGCGACTCGCATTGGTTCTCTCTCTGCGGGGGAGATGGCTCAGGAGATCTGGCGCGAGGCAGAGACGCGCGGAGAAGCGTTGCCGGAGACCAGGTTAAGTCATTTGAAAGAATCATTCGAGAGATTCTTTGGAACCATGCCGGCAATAAGACTTCTCTCTCAGGAAATCATGAGTGGTTTTGGAGCAAGAAGCGAACCCGTAATCCGCTACGGAAATAACATCGTGATTTCAAAGGAATATTATGATGAGAACGGATTTGCCAATGCAGTGACTGATGAAGAGGCTCTGGCTGCAGCAGGCGAGGGCAGGGCAATAATGGATCCTTTGCTCAATATCCTTGCGCACGAGCAGGTGGCGAGCGTGGCAGAGGAAAAAGGCGTGCTGTCAGACGAGCTTCCTATGCTTGCAGAAGGAGTGCTTAACGAGGCGGATCATGAAACGCGCAGACAGGCGCACCTTGGCGGGGGCGTGGACCAGGCGTTCAGGGGAAGGAAAAAGAAGGATACAAGGATTCCTGCTGATTTTGCAGACAAGACATGGCTGAGAAAGATGATAGAGGAAGAGAGGGCAAAGCACGGCCCGAAAGAAGCAAAAAAGATATCCAGAAGGGATGTATTAAAATTCATGGCAGGCATAGGTGCTGTGGCTGCAACTGGAAGGATTGCTTATGAATTGGGAGAGGCGCCAAAAGACATCAAAGAAGAGCACGAGTATTTGATGCAGTCGTTGCACGAGAATTTTTATGATACCATGTCTCATTTCAGCGCTCAGGTAAGGTATCTGGAGACATCAAGAAGTACCAAGAAAAATCTTTTATCAAGAGAGGATATGGCAAGGGTCGAGAACTTCTTGAGCCCTTCCAGAGTGGATGCGATAAGATTTGCTGCTAAAGAGTATGACCTGGAGCCAGAGCTTATCGTAGGATTCGTATATGAAGAAGAGACATACCAGAATTCCGAAAACAGAATAAAAAAGGTGGTAAAGGAATTTCTATCAAGGGTTGGCGGAGAGCTTGATATGAGAAATACAGCCGGCATTGGAAATACAAGCGCCATCTATATGCTGGAGGACAGAAGCTTTTTAGATACTGTATATGAAAACAAAGAATTTTTCCTGAAGCTTTTAAAAGATAGAGGGGCTATTTCGGTATTCAATCAATTCATAGATGCCTATAAGGAAATAATAGAAATAAGATATGAGCCCTCATGGAAGGCCTACATACAAAATGACGCAGGTGTATTTATCAGCTTAGTAGACCGTGTAGAGCCCGTAGGCATATTGTACGCTGCTTATATTATGCGAAAGGACGCAAACGAGATACATGAAAGAAATAGAAACGAAACAAAGATCCCGGATACTTCAGTAATGGCAGGACATTCCAGGCATTGGACTTTAAGGGATAGAAAAGAGGATTATAAGCCAATACCAGATGTTTACAATGAGAGGTACAAAAGGGCCTTTAACCAGAGTTATTACCCGCCTTATTGCTACCAGTATTTTGTGGCTGCTGATTATACAGGTATAATCGTGTCAAGAAGAGGCCAGGCCAGGGCCCGCGGCAAGATAAAGGCATATCTTATGTTTCTGCGAAGCTCGATTTTTAAGGCCTATGATGAACAGGAGCGATTAAGAGAAATAGAACAAAAAGAAAAGAAACCACCAGCGCCTATAAAACGAAAAATAGACACTAAAGAGACAAGAAAACTGGCTTCTAGACAAAAAGACAAAGGCCCTTCGCGCAAATTCTGGAACTTAAGGCGCAAGGCTGCTTTGGGTGTTGTAGCTTTATCATTAGCTGGCGCTAAGCTGCCTGGCGTAATACCTGGAGAGATAGCGCCTCGCAGCGAGGTAAGGATCGAACAAGGTATTGTAGAAGACGACAAATCTGAACGCCAAATACAGAAAGATGTACGCGCATGTCTTGAGATTATATTTGATTTACCCGAAGAATATATTACAGGCTGGGAAAAAGACAAGTCATTTGAAGAGCAGAATAGTTATAGTAAATTTATTTATACTGTATTGCAGGATCTAAAACAGGATATAGAATCTGGAAAGGTTGAAGTCCATCCGCTTGATAGGTTTATACTTGGATTAGCAGGGCTACTGGAAATCCATGGTAATACTATAGTGATAAAGGTTCCGAGTGGAATTATTACCAGTGGTAAGATAGAACCTTATGGTAGTTTCTCTGGTTTCAACGACAATACATGAGTATGGCCATGGTCTGCAGTGGAAATATAAATTAACTAATGCAATGCTAAAGGTATCTCAGTTTGCTGGTGATCATCAGGTGCGCAATGATACTGAAAAATTTATAAAGGAGATAATATCAAAGATTTTAGAGGCAGGCATAAGGCTGGATAAAAGCGGCCAAGCACCACAGTATATAACTGACGCTATTGGTGGGGCAGAGGCCTTGAAGAATGCTGCGATAAATGGCGAGACCTTTGCTGAATATATATGGAAGGTCTATGCTGACAAGCGCCCACAGGTTAATATCTGGAATATCATGGAAGGCTTTACAGTATTTGAAGAGCATTTTGACGAGATAGTAGGTGCAAACAATGCCTTAGCCAGGCTGTTTGATGATTTAGGAATCAATAAAAGAGTTATTCATGATATGCGGCTGAGTTTCCAGAAGCCTGAGAGACTAAAGTCAGGTTCTATTGCACATAATGTCTTTGATAAAGATGATACAAGGGCTATCCAGGATTATGTGCATCAGGTATGGCAGAAGACAAGCACTAAATACGAAGGCAAAGAATTAATAGGTGCAGTTGCCCCATTTATTGAAGATGGAGTTGAAAAACAGGCAGTATATGTGTATATGAGAGATCAAATAGACATTAATAGATTCTACTTGCCAGCCCTTGAAGCATTTAATGCCAAAGATGTCATATTAATTCACGCAAAACCATCCATTACTCCAAACGCTGAAGATATTGTCCATTTAATAGTAGATAGTAATAAAAAGCTATGGATTATTTCTGATGAAGGTGTCGCGCAATTAGAAAAATCTGAAACTTCACAGGCAGTCGGGGTTAATTCATTTATATCTGACATTAGAGATATTAGACACGATGAATTGAATCCAAGAGAAAAGAGCGTCCAGAGGTTCAAGCGCTATGTTAGAAATAATAACCTTCCTGACCAAGATTTTAGAGAGATTGCGCAAGGCCTTGGGATATCTACTGATATTAAATCCATAGAGAGAGGGCCTGTCAGAGACAAAATCGTTTTATCCTCATCTGCCACAAAAAAACTTCAACAGGGAAGGGATGACAGGGATAGGAGAATGTTGGAGATATCAGATAGCATTGCTGAGATAGCCGGTCAGCTTACATATATTGGCGATACTGAAGGCGCTGAAGAACTGAGAATTCTTTCGCACAAGTTAGGATTTGGAGAGGTGGCTGAAAATATAATAGAAAGAGCAACGCAGTTGCTAGAGGATTCTCGCGGCGTAAGGCTTGGGAATGCATATATGCGGTTGGCAAGGCTTTATTTTGATATTGCTATTAAATATAACAGACTTGATAAACCTGAACAAGCCAGTATCTGGGTTAATAAACTTCTGAATATTACATTAGATGAAGTTAATGAGACAGTTTCCAGAGGAATAAAAAGGCTCCAGGCAAGAGGAAATAAACTTTTAGAAAAAATAGAGAAAAAGATGGAGTCATTAGAGATAAAATTAACGATGAAGCCACAGCGGCTTATTCATATAATTGCTGGTACAGAAGATCATTTATTTAGCGGATGGATGCATAAATGGTCAAATATCTTAGATATAGATGTGTATCCCACGTTGCATAATATCATTATACAGCATCGCTCAGATCCTGAAACTATGCGAGATATATCCTTTGGCTATCTATCAGACTGGATCAAGGCAGATTTAATAGAGACAAAAGACCCGGAAAAAAGAGCCGCGAAGGAAACAGAGATCAGGAAGTGGATTTCTGAAATCGTGGATTCCTTGCCAGAATCAAAACTCAAAGAAGATATAGCCGCACACCCTCTTCTAAAAATATCCCCGGATCCAAAGATAGCAAGAGAAATTATGCTGGAGATGTGCGGCATACTGAAGGAAATCTCACCCCATCGCGCGAAGTTTGAAGGAAGTATAAAAAGTGTTTCAGGTGAAGAACATCCAATATTATCTTTGGGAGCTGGCACCAGGGAGCATGACCAGAGACTGACTGAGTATCTCAACGGCGATTTAACCTTGGACACGAAATCCCTCGGTATATCTCCGATCTATGCCAATGCCCCTAACTTCTTTGAAACCATTTACGGCAAAAAGATAAACCATACACACCTTTTAGGTATGCTTCAGAGTGAAGGACGAAAAGACTATTTCTATCTTGTAAAAGTCGGGGACCAGTTGAAGGTAGCGGTCATGGGCGGCGGGATGAGAAAAGAGGATGATGAGAGAATAAAGATCGAAAAGATGTTAACCAAATTACCCATATGGAACAATGCTATGATGGGAAAAATTAGGGAAAGAGGAGCTCATACTATAAGAGGGGAGCATTCTGTAATAGGTAGATTAAGAGAGATTATACTGGCTTTTATCTTGGACAAGCCTGATATTTATCCTGAAATGGATAAGAAATTATTTGCTAGAATAAAAGAGATTGTAAGAGAAATCGACGCCCTTTATGAGAACAATCCCGGGCGATTAATGAAACAGGCAGATGAGATTTGTCTCGGCCATGATCCGTCAGGAAATCATACGTTAAAAGAACTTTTAGAGAGCGGTACTCAGGGTGGTGATGATATTTTCCAGTTGTTGATTGGTAAAACAGGGAATATTGAGAGTTCTTTGATAAAGATACTCCCAGCAGAAGGTATAGAAAATGATTTTAGAGAGACGTATATAATACTAAAAGCTATGCAGGTATTGTCTGGAATTGCAGCTATTGCTGGGACAGGAACTACTGCAATTTTTCCTGACATTGGCGAGTCTGGTTCAGAAGAGAGAAAGGAATTCTATAAAGCTTTAGCAGGATACATCCACAACCATTTGCCTAAGAGTCTGCTTTGTAAGATGCATTCCATGGCTATAGTAGAAGCGCTGAAAGATCTGGGAATAGAGGCAGTTATTATGGAAAAAAAGATGGGAGAAGGCGCGCATTATTGGGTTAAGACTAGAGATGGTTTTACTATAGATGCTTTTACTTTAGGTTATGGTTTTGATTTGAGAAAAGCCATAGATTATAAAGATGTTATCGTCATAAAAGATGATAGTGGCGATAAGACAGAGCAAGGCATTTTAGAGAGATTTTATAAATCGGGATTTTATCAAGCGCAACTTACAGAAGAGGTATGGAGTGGATACGCATCAGTTTTAAGGTACCTGAAATCATTTAGAAGTCTGACTCATATAATCGAAGATTTAAAAACAAGCAGTTCTCGCCATCAACTTTAATCCCACCTACAAATATTTCCTTTGATTTTCCCATGGCATTGGTGTAACATTAAGAGTGAAATATAGAGGTGAGGAATGTTTTACGAGAATGTTTTTAGAGAGTTGAATAAAAGAAAGATAAGGTATGTAGTAGTTGGTGGCGGGGCAGTTGTACTTCACGGAGTCGTAAGGTCTACTGCTGATTTGGATTTATTTGTGGATTTCAATGAAAAGAATTTATTGAAATTCACAGAGGCCTTGACAAGATTAGGTTATAGGCCTAAGGTGCCTGTAAAAGCGTCTGAGTTTGCCAAAAAATCAAACAGGGAAAAATGGAAAAAAGAAAAAGGGATGGTTGTTTTTTCTTTTTATCACTTGAAGAGACAGTATGAACTGATAGACGTTTTTATCTACGAGCCGCTGAAATTTGGTAGTGTCTATAAAAATAAAAAATTAATAAAAGCTGGCAGGATAAATGTGCCTATAATATCGATAAAAGATTTGAAGAATTTAAAAAAAATAGCAGGCAGGCCTCAAGACTTGGCTGACATAGAGGCGCTGAAAGATGTTGAGCGGCTAAGAAAAAATGAAAAGAAAAAAAGATAAAAAAGCTTTTTCCTTTAGACCGGATATAGAATATATAAAGCGCACTATGAATATGTCTGCGCGTTTCAAACTGGAGTGGCTTGAAGAGTTTAATATTTTTATAAATAAGGCCTTATCAAAGAGAAAGAAAGGTATCTGGGAAAAGTTCAGGAGAGGGGAAATATGAGTGTAATAAAGGTAGTACTTTTACGCCACGGCGAGAGCACGTGGAATAAGGAAAACAGATTCACTGGCTGGACTGATGTGGATCTGTCTCCCAAGGGAGTTGAGGAGGCAAAGGAGTCTGGTAAGGTGTTGAAGAAAGAGGGCTATACGTTCGATGTCGCGTTTACGTCTGTATTGAAGCGGGCGATAAGGACATTGTGGATTGCGCTGGATGAGATGGATCTTATGTGGATCCCGGTTTACAGGTCGTGGAGATTGAATGAGAGACATTACGGGGCATTGCAGGGCCTGAATAAATCAGAGACAGCCAAGAAATTTGGCGATAAGCAGGTCCTTATCTGGAGACGAAGCTACGATGTGCCGCCTCAGGCATTGACAAAGGATGATCCGCGCTATCCTGGAAATGACCCCAGGTATAAAGATTTGAATGATAAAGAAGTCCCTCTTACAGAATGCCTAAAGGATACTGTAGAAAGATTTATACCATACTGGAAGTTTACACTTGCGCCTGCGATAAAATCCGGCAAAAAGGTCTTGATAGCCGCGCATGGCAATAGCCTGCGCGCGCTTGTAAAATATTTAGACAATATCTCGGATGAAGAAATTGTAAAGCTGAATATCCCCACAGGCATACCTCTAATATACGAACTCACCAAAGACCTCAAGCCAATAAAGCACGACTATCTCGGCGACCCTGAGAAGATCAAGAAGGCCATGTCTTCCGTAGCCAACCAGGGCAAAGCATAGCCTACCCTTGACGATTGGATAGACGTCAGGTATACTTCATTGTTTAGAGAGAGGGGGTAGATTATGGATTGGAATGCTGTAGTTATGGAGCCAGTATCAGCGATGCTGGCAAGGGTGGCTGGATTTTTGCCTATACTTTTAGGTGTCCTTGTAATACTGGTAGTTGGTTGGATAATCGCAGGGATGCTTAAGAACGTCGTGGTAAAGGTATTAAAGCTGATCCAGCTGGATACTGCCAGTGAAAAGGCAGGTCTGGGTGATGTGCTGAGAAGAGGCGGCATAAGGCAGACACTTTCTGAGTTAATAGGCGTACTTATCTATTGGTTAGTAATGTTAATGGTATTTATGACTGCCTTGAATGCCCTGGGAATGACAGTTGCCGCGTCACTACTAGACAAGGTAATACTTTACATTCCTAATGTAATAGCAGCTGTGTTTATCCTGGCGCTGGGTATATTTTTCTCCAGCATGGTCGGAACGATTGTCAGGACTGCTTCAAGCAATGCTGGTATTACACAGGCGAAGTTTTTAGGCCAGCTCACACAGATAGTTATTATGATATTCACTGCCATAATAACACTGGAGCAGCTGAACATAGCATCGTCAGTGTTGACTTTTGCTATAAATATCATCCTGGCTTCCTTAGGTCTTGGCCTGGCTATAGCGTTGGGGCTTGGCTCAAAGGATCTTGTCGGCAAGATGGTGCAGGATATGGTAGGTAAGATGAAGGGTAAGTAAGGCAGCGAGTAATTTTTGGTCTCGAACCCCGCGTTTCCTATAAGGAGACGCGGGGTTTTTTGTGCGGCTTGACAGGGTTGGGAAAATAGGGGATAATGATTGAGAATGAGGGAAAATAAAGGTGTTGCGTTAATACTGGTGGTGAGCGTTTTGGCTGTCGCGGGCATAATGGCAGTGTCGTTCGCGTTTACCATGCGGCTGGAGCTGAAGGCCGCCACGAATTTTTTAGAGGCGACACGAGCGTCGTATCTGGCAGAGGCTGGCGTGAGCTACGCGCAGTCAGTTTTGAAAGAGGACGAGAACGATATTGATAGCTTCGAAGACTCGTGGTACACGCTCTTTACAGGCGCGGATGTTGATAATGACGATGATGGAGATCGAGATTCAAAATGGATATACGTGTATAACGAGCTGGATGAGCCGGTCGGCCGGTACGCGGTTTTAGTAAGAGACGAGACAAGTTTTTTAAATATAAATATTGCCACAAAACAGAATATCTCTCCTTTAAAGGTCACGGAAGGATGGACGCCTTACGAACTTGATCTTCAGAGATTTCTTTCCTATTTTGAATTGGACGATTCAGAAAAGACATACGAGGAACTCCTTGATTACAGGTATGGGCTGGATGGGGAGCCGGGTGAGGCAGGCCTGGATGACAATGGCAACCAGAGGATCCTTGGTTCAGACGGCATAGACAACAACTCCGACGGCATTATAGACGAGGCAGGCGAGGGCATTGACGAGCCAATGGAATTTTTCCCTGGCGCGCCCTATGGCGATGATAGAGCGTTCGAGACTCCATTCGAGCTAGCGAAGCTCGAAACAATAAAAGACGATAGCTTTAAAAAGCTATACGCCTACGTTACTTCTTATTCAGTGGATGATAACCTGGACGTGGAAGGAAGGGTCAGGGAAAATATAAATTTCATGGACGCCGCGTCTCTTGCAATACTTTTAGAAGACGCTGGCGTGACCGACCCGTTTCAAAAGGCGGTCAATATCGCAGATGCCTGCGACGAGGATTTCAGCCAGAGCGTAATATCGAAATTATATAATAAATTATCTGCTATTAACAGGGGGCCGCAGGGCGACTGGGTATGGAATGGCAGCCGTTATGAAACCGATGTAAAAGACGGCGAGCCAGTTACGGTCACATGGATAAATCTTCCTGAGGGCGAATTTTATATAGGTATGTTTGGCGTGGAAGATGAGCTGGTGGGCGATGTCACTATTAATGGCATGACACAGCATTCAGTCAGGCATGGCGAGCTTCTGAGATTTGGCGCAATAGCATTTGAAAGCAGGATCCTGAACCTGTCCATTACAAACAGTGAAGAAGAGGGAGAGTTTTGTTATTTCTCGCATCTGGAATTATATCCGAGAGAGGGCGAGGAAAAGTTTAGCTCTTCCGAGATCAGGGGCGTGGAGGGCATAAGGATAAACGAGATAATGGTAAAACCTGTTATTACTAAAACTGTTTTAAGCGGCCAGGACCCGCGTGGTGATTGGGATCTTAATGGAAATTATTATATGAACAATGACCCCAATGGCGGCAAACAGGGTGAAGGCAGCTGGACATGGAAGGATGTCCCTGATGGTAAATATTATGTAAGGGTGTTTGCGGGCATGACAGGCGAGTACGTAGGGGACGTGGAAATAAGTGGCGCGCGCTCAAGCAACATGCTGGATGGCGAGCTGTTCGGGGCCGGAAGGGTCATTACTGTTTCAGGAGGAAAACTAACCGTTAACATACAGAATAATCTTTCGTCAGGCTCGACATATTTTGGTTCAATTGAATTAAGGCAGGAGCCTGACGCCGAGTATATAGAACTGGTGAATCTTACGCCGAGAGATGTGGACCTTGGCGGCTGGAGCGTTGAAGGGCCGAGCAAGGAAGGCTGGCCCGCGTCTATCCCGCTTGGCACTGTTATCGGGTCTTACGAGCATATGGCGCTCTGTGTTGATAAAAATGATTCACAGGATGGCGTGAACGGAAATGGGATATCATTTTTTTCAATATGGGGCAAGGACAAAAAAGCAGCAGAGCTTCATTTTGTGCGTTCGATCACGCCCGATGCGGATTTGCTTTCTGACGAGCCTGAGCCAGGCGGGAATATCATAACATTAAAAGACGAGATGGGGCATGTGGTAGACCAGGTTGAATATTTTAGCGGCAATTTTTCTGACAACAAAAGTTTAGAACGTTCAGACCCGAGCTATATCGTGGATTCGAATTCCAATGGCATCCCAGACGGGTGGTATACATCTGAAGCAGAGGATGGGGCCACGCCCGCGCTTCCGAATGACAATGACGGCATGACAGAAGAGATAGGCTCCGGGGAAGATATTGAAATAATAGAGCACGATGTAACAGAGGTCGTTGTTAAAAATAAAGGTTTTACATCTGTTGGGGAGATGGCGTTTGTTACCCTGGGCAGCAAGGAGTGGGAGAGCATGCCGCTCGAGGATGTAGCGAAGATCGCTGACAGGCTTACAGTGTTCGGAATCAGATTGGAAGCAGAAGGCCATGTTATTGCTGGTTCCGGGAGCGGGTGGAAGTTTGTCCAGAGGGCCGCGCCTATGACAGATCATTTTGAAAGCGGGAAAATAGATTCTGTTGGCGCGTGGAAATGGGAAGAAAAAGATGGACTCAAGGACGGGTATTATACCTTGAGGATATTTGGAGGGGAAGAGGAGGAGATCGCAGTGTCCATGCATCTTGCTGATGATACATGGACTACTTTTACGCCTTCTCTGTCGCCAGGTCCTGGCTGTAGTATATTGTTTGGCAACATAGAGGTTGGTACCGGAAGCGACATATCCACGCCTTCTGGCGAGCTGGAATTAAAGATAAAGAATTCATCGAAGACAGGCGGCGCGCATTTTGATTTCATACGCATGGATCCTGCAAATTCTATGGAGGGAAGGATTAATATAAATACAGCGTCAAAAAAGGTCATTGGCGTGATGCCTGGCATGAGTGAGGGGGGAGCGGATGATATTATAGCTGGCAGGGTTTACGGGAATAAAAACGGCCTGCGGCTCGGCATCGGAGATCTGATTGCAGGCGATGCATTGGGCTCAGAGGACGAGGATAAAAAGACCAGGTTCAAGCAGATCTCTAATCTCGTGACCGTGCACTCTGACATATACAGGATTATCGTGACCGCGCAGACACTTGACGAGGGCCGGGTCCTATCCGAGAAAAAAATCTGGGCCATCTTCGATCGGTAATCTCTTTATTAATTTGATAGTATCTTCCGGCAGGCTGGGGTCATTCGGCACTGGAATGATTTTGCCGTGCGCTACGGTTTACGACTCGCTTTTACTGTGGGGCTATCGCTGGCCAAACGTTCAAAGCTCGCCGTAATCCCTTGCGCACATCTGCCAAAATCTTCCTAATGTGCCTCAGACCCCAGCCTGCCGGAAGACCCAACACGTTTCTTATTTGACAAATCCGACGCGCCCCGTTCCAAATTCTAATCGATAATCGATTTATCGTTTGTAGCTGATTGCGTACAACTCTCATATATCATTTACCGATACTTAAGAATTTGGAACGGGGCGAGCGTCCTTCCAAACCCTGCTGCCTGCTGACCGTGACTGAGGGATTATCAAACTTTCCCCTTGCATATTCGGGATTTGGTATTATAATTATATCTAGCATATGAATAAGGTTAGAGATTATACCTTTATATTAAAGACCGCTGTGATCAGTGTCGCGGTCTTTTTTGTTTTTGTAGGGTCATCTGTTGCCAGTATCGCGAGCAGTGAAAATTATAAGCTCCACACTGCCATGGCAGATGGCGGAGGCGCGAGCGGCTCTTCAACGAGTTATAGCGCTGAAAATAGTGTTGGCTCGCCAATAGGAACAGAGATCACCATTGGCACTAACTACAAGATATATCCCGGTGTCCTTAGCACCTACAACACCATACCTGAGGTTGCAGTCGCGTCCCATAATACGGGTGAGCTTATTGATGATGACACGCCTAAATTAGAATGGACCTACACAGACAAAGACGAAGATAGCCAGCGCTACTACCAGGTCCAGGTATCAAAGGATAATTTCCTGACAGCTATAGTAGATTCCGGGCTTATTGAATCTAGCGATACCAGTTTTACCACGCCGATTCTGCCCACGGATGAGGCAGGAGTCAGTTACAGATGGCGTGTCAGGACCAGCGATGGTTATGATTATTCAGGATGGGAAGTTGCCACAAATGGTTTCAGGCTTACCACAGCGGCAATGGAGGTTCCTATAATATGGGCGAAGGTATCCGCAGTAGGCGATGAGGTTCCTTCTAAACTATGGCAGGATTGCGGCGCGCCTTACATGTATTGGGACTACCCGGTTACAGGACAGACAGTGGCTGGTTATAGCTATGCGTGGGGAAGCGTGCCCAATGATGATCTTGATACAGCAGGCGAATCTTACCAGACGCCTGGTGATCTGCTCTCTGACGGCATAAGGGTGTTTAACCTGAAGGCGCAGAATACAGCTGGCAGCTGGAGCGAGACAGCGTCATTTGAGATATGGATAGACAGGGCAGCTCCGGTAGTGGGCATGTATTCTCCTACAAACAGCTCTACCATATCAACAGACACGCCTACGATCTCAATCAGCGTTTCAGACGAGAATAGCGGTGTGGTGACAGACGGCATTGATATGACGATAAATAGATCAAGCGTCAGGGCGACATATGACGAGGGCGCCGGGAGAGTTGTTTATATACCTTCCATACCTTTAAGCGAAGGCGACAATGTTGTTTCTCTTAAGGTGAGCGATTTGGTTGGAAATACAACATCGCCCCTTGTCTGGAGTTTTGTGGTTGATACAAGAGGCCCGAGCGGCTCTATTATTATAAACAATCAGGACGCGCTTACGAATTCTATTTATGTCAATCTCACGTTGAGCGCGTCTGACTCAACAACAGGGGTGAATTCCATGTCGATCTCGAACGACGGCGTCTTTGATAGAGAGGGCTGGGAGAATTTCGCTACAAAGAGGGACAGCTGGGGACTTCCAGCTATAAGCGGCACCAGAAAGGTCTATGTAAAGTTTAAGGATAATGCAGGGAATGAATCAGAGATATTCAGCGATACGATCGAGCTCATTATAATAGCGCCGGACACCATCATAACCAGCGGCCCGAGCCTGTCCACAAAATCCAGCAAGGCCTTATTTACCTTTAAGGCGACTGTGTATGGCTGTGTGTTCAGGTGGAAGTTTGACGACGAGGAATGGTCAGACTTCTCCAGCGATACTTCTATTGAGAAAGAGGATCTGGCAGACGGCAATCATTACTTCAAGGTCCAGGCTGCAAAAGATGTCAATAATAACGGCGAGATCGACGCTGATGAGGTAGACCCTGTGCCGGAAGAAAGGACCTGGACCATAGGTGAGATAGCAAGGCCTGATATGCCCAAAAAACGGCCTTTTAGATTCTGGAAAAAGGAATAGCCTCCCTCCCTTGACAAATACCATCAGGTAGTATATAGTTGTACCAACCCCTATCAGCAGCAGTTGCCTTATTGTGACTGTGCGATAGGGGTTTTTTGTCTCTATTTGACAAAACGTGCAATGCTCATTTTGTCAAATATTGTGGAGGGGGATATGAATAAGGAAAGATATTATTCAACAACAGAAGCTGCCGGGTTTTTAGGCATATCCAAGCAGACCCTGATCCGCTATGAGAACAAGAGGATATTCCCCAGGTCCAAGCGCAATGCTGTTAATGGATGGAGAGAGTACACAGAGGATGAGATACGAAAGCTAAGGGTCATAATGGGAAGGGCCAGATAATGCGCAAATTTAACAAGACCTCTATAGGGTTGGATATCGGCACCCGCTTTATAAAGTTTGTCGAGCTCAAAAGGACAGGTGACGCCATTGCGCTCTCGAGGTGCGGTATAAAGGAAATCCCTCAGGAGGAAAATATTGACAGGGACCAGGTCGTCCTCCAATTGATCTCGCAATTGTTTTCCGAGAACAATATAAAGGCCCGCAGCGTAAACATCTCGGCAGGCGGCCAGTCTGTGTTCGTGAGATTCGTAAAACTCCTTCAGGTAAAAGAGGAGAAGCTCAAACAGACAATGAAGTTCGAGGCCCAGAATCAGATACCGTTTCCTTTAAACGAGGTGGCATGGGATTGGTCCTTGCTGGACAAGGACAAGAAGACCACGAAAAAGGCGGTCATAGTCGCCATAAAAAAGAATCTCGTGGAAGGCATGGTCTCAAATTTAAAATCCATAAAGCTTGCCACTGACGTAATAGATGTCTCGCCCATAGTTCTCTATAACTCTATGGCATTTAATGAAGATTACAGCCAGGAAAAACTCGGGGCGATACTGGATATAGGAGTCAAGGTTACGAACCTCGTTATATTTAAAGGCGGGAATATCTGGATAAGAAGTTTTCCTATAGCCTCGGAGAGGATAGAAGGGGCAAAAGATCAGGGCATGGAGGAATTCATAGGAGAGGTAGAGCGTTCAATAGAATATTATTTTATGCAGGGTGAAGAGCCAGCGCAGGGCGATAAAAAACTGGACGACCTGGTCCTGACAGGAGGCGGCAGCTCTATAGAAGGTATAGAGTCTAAGCTGGCTGCGAAGTTCAATGTAAAACCAAGGGCCCTGGACCCATTCAAGAGGTTAAAAGTAGAGCAGCATATATTTTCAGATCTGGATGAAAAAACGAGCAAAAATAGATTCGCGATAGCGACTGGATTGGCGCTGAGGGGCGTGACAGATTTAAAGATAGAGGTGAATTTCCTAAAAGAGATGCTTTCCGAGACACGCCTTTCAAAAGAAAAGGTTTTATATTCGCGCTTCTCCATCGCGATGGCCGCAATAATAACAGTGAGCTTTTCTATGTTTATGAGGCAGGATTATTCTGTAAAGAGATTAAAACTGGACAGTGTCGGCGAGATGCTGGATATATATGGGACCTATGAGCCAAAGATAAAAAAGATACAGAACGAGGAAGATGTTTTAAAGGAAAAGATCGGGGTTTTGTATCAGACAGCTGACTCAAGGGCCGTATGGCTGGATGTATTCAGGATAATATCTGAGATGTTGCCCAAGGATGTATGGATTACAGATGTCTCTGGTATCGTGTCTCTGGAAAAGGGCGGGCCTGGGAGGCTCGATCTTAGCGGCAAGGCAATGTCGTATCAGGATGTAAATGACTTTGTGTCGTCTCTAAAATCCTCGCCCAGTTTCAAGGACGTCAAGCCGTTATCCTCTTCCATAGAGACGGATGAAATTACAGGCGAGGAGATAGTGAAGTTTTCGATAACAATGGATGTCGTTGTGACAGAACAAGGGTGATGTCATTGCGAGGCCCGAAGGGCCGAAGCAATCTCAAAAAAGAGATTGCTTCGCTTCGCTCGCAATGACAGTAGAAGTTATGCTTAAAACGCAAAGAGAAAAGACGATTTTAAAACAGGGTCTGATAGCTGTCGGCGTTATAGCGGGGCTCTATGTATTTATACTGAGCCCGTTTTTAAGAGAAGGAAGCTCTATATTGGACGACGAGTTAGAGCGAAAGACAAGGGAGATAAAAAAGTACATCGCGGCCACGGGTTCTTTTCCGTCAAAAGAGAGTTTTGATAAATTGGAAAAGGAAGGCATGGCATTGCAGCGAAAATTTGAAGAGCTGGCGGATTTTATAGATCCTGAAAAGACGCGCATCTCTGATGCCAGTTCAGAGGCAGGCCTTTATTTTATAGAAAAACTGCACGATTTAATGAAGAGATTTTCAGAAGAAGCGAGCTCGAAAGGCGTGGAGCTTCCCGAGAACCTGGGATTTGGCGACGGCCTTCCAAAGGAGAGCATGGTCGAGTCACTCTTGAGGCAGCTCGAGACAGCGGAGCTTGCGATCAGCGTGTTACTGGAAAGTGAGACAATAGAATTTTCAGCGATAAAACCATTAAAATCCATCGAGTACATAGAGCCGTTAAGCAAGGATGTTTTATATACTGAGTTGCCGCTACAGATTTCAATGAGACTGGACACGGATGCATTTGTAAATCTTTTGCTGGAGCTCAAGAACGCCAGTCCAATAGTTTCAGTGAAAGAGGTGCATATAAAGAGCGACGAGGAAAACCTGGGCGATATAGAAGCGAGCCTGGTATTAAGTACCTTTAGGGTGGCGCGGCGGGGAACAGAGAAATGATTACAAAGGAAAAGATTATTTTCTGGCCGCTTTTAGCGATAGCAATAGGGGTATTTATATTTGGCTTTATATCACAGGGTAAGAAAAAAGAGGCGCTGGATGGACTGCTTAAGGATATTGAGTTAGCGACAAAGAAATCAAAGGCAAAGAAGAAGGCGCTCATTAAGGATAAATGGGATTTTGAGGACGTAAAGGTAAAGGAGGAGATGAGCGCGTACGACCTTCTTTTAAAAAGGAGCCCGTTTTTCAAGGTCGTGCCTGAAGGAAAGGTCAAAAGCGTAGAGCCGATCGTAGTTGAAAAAGAAGAACCCATGGAGCCCCTGTTCAAGTATAAAGGCAGGGTTATGATGGGTGAGAAGGTCATGGTTGTTATTGAGGACCAGGGCACGGGAAAGAGCTATTTTGCTAAAGAAGGCGATACGATAGGGGATTTCCTGGTCTCCAGCATAGACGACAAGGAAGTCGTGCTTCATAAAAAAGGCGGCGACGAGATAGTCTTAAGCGTTGCCAAGAAAAAACAAGAGGAACAAGGAAAAGAAAAAGATGAAGAAACAGACGACTTATAAAACAGGTGTCGCGGTTTTAACACTGCTTCTGTCAGTGTCCCTGTGCGGCCGCGGGTTTGCGCTGGTGAGCTCCTCTGATTACTCCTCAAGCAGGATGCTTTCAAGGGTCGATCTTAAGAAGTATTTTGAAAAGGCCATGACCTTGTTTGAATCAGGCAAGTACAAAGAGACAGTGGCTGTACTGGAAAACCTGATCGAGATAGAAAGGTCCCAGAAGGAAAATTATTTCACGCCTTTTGCAGAGATATATATTGAAAAATCACGTTCTAGGATGAAGGACCTCTTGATGCTGGAGGACAGGAAATGGGCAAGGATGAAGAAAAATGTCGTGGATGAGGCTACCCGCATAGCCCAGGAAGAGTCAGAAAGAACAGCAAGGCAAAGAGAGGCCGAGATCCTGCGCGATGAAGAAACAAAGTGGAAGGCTGCGCAGGAATTAGAAAGATTAAACGCCTACGAGCTAGAAAAAGAACTCAGGGATAGATATGCCAAGGCCATGCAGTATTATAAGGAAGCAAATTACCCTGCTTCTATCGTGGAGTTTAAGAAGATAAGGGAATTAGATCCGGGCAGTAGATTCGTTTCTCAGGCAGAGGATTATATTAAGAAGGCGCAGGCACAGATAAAGAAAGAGGAAGAAAAAGAGGTTCTGGCCAGGATGGAGGCAGCTCGCCTTGCCAGACTCGAGATGGAACGCGAGGAAAAACTCCAGGAAGAGGGCCGCGCGAAAAAAGAGAGACAGATGCAGAGAAAGGAAAGGGAAAAGCAGGAGCTCAAGAAAGTCTTTGAGGCAAGGCTCAGGGCCAGGGAGTGGAAAGACAGGATCGTGCGGACAGAGGAATTAATGGATAAGATAAGAAGGCACGTGACAGAGCGTAAATTTGAAGAAGCAGGGAGTGTCTTGTATTTAGCCATGGCAGAGTTTCCCGAAAACGAGAGATTTAAAGACATACTACATTATATTGATAAAGAAAAGCTAAAGATGGAGGAGAATGCGCTAAAGAGGGCAAGGGAGATCGTGGAAGAAAACATGCTTTTGGAGGTCGCGAAAAAGCATATAGTGCCTGAGGAAAAATTCGCCAAATTGGAGACTACCAATAAGATAACGCCGCTTGTAAAGGTGCCTGAGATCAGGAAGCGTCTCAAGATACCCATAAGCGTTAATTTTGAAGACGTGGAGCTGGATTATGTCCTGGATTTTCTCTCAGACGCAACAGGCGTAAACATCATACCTTCGAGCGAAATAGACATGGAAACAAAAAAGGTCACTATAAAGATAAAGAATATGCCGCTCGAGGAGGCGCTACGTTATATACTGAAGGCGCAGGAACTTATTTACAGGATAGAAGAGGATGCTGTATGGGTGGCCACAAAAGAAGAGCTGGACAATGAACAGGTGGAGACAAGGGTGTATTTTCTGAATCAGGGCATTGGCAGGTTTGCGGAGTTTACAGGGACGTTTGACGAGGATAGCGGCAGAACTGGCTCTACAGAGGTAAAGACAGTAAAGGATATACTGGAGAACGCAGTGGATTGGCCAAAGGATTCAAAGCTGACCATGGATAACAGGACCGGCGCGCTTATAATAAGCAATATACCTTCAAATCTGGAGGTCGTGGAAAATCTCATCTATAACCTGGATGTTACACCTAAACAGGTCCTTATAGAGGCGAGATTTTTAGAGGTAAAGGTTACTGATGCAGATGAGCTCGGCGTCGAGTGGAAATTAAACAGCGACTGGGGCACCAAGCAGAATAATGAAAAACAGAACCTGCATGGCTTTGCCTCCAGTAGCGGCGTGGATTTTGCAGATTTTTCCAACAAGGATTATGGTTTTAATCTGACATATCAAGGTATATTAAGCCATCCGCAGTTCCAGGCAATATTACACGCGTTCCAGCAAAAACAGAACGTAAAGACCTTATCCTCCCCCAGGATAACCACATTAAATAACCAGACAGCCACAATAGAGGTAATAGATGAGTTTATATACCCTACCAGGTACGAGGTAAGTCTGGTTCAGTATGATATAAATGGCGACGGTGATTTTAACGACGGGGGCGAGACAGAATGGGCAAATATACCACAGGATTTCGTGACAAGGGACGTGGGCATACTCTTACATGTCAAGCCGAGCGTAGGAGTAGATAATAAGACTATTACGCTTGCGTTGACCCCGGAGGTAAGCGAGCAGGATTCTACTACCTCTTCATATTCGTATTCAGGCAGTGTATCGATCCCTAATTTTAAGACAAGGAATCTTTCGACGAGTATTATAGTCCAGAGCGGTGAGACAGTTGTAATGGGAGGCCTTATAAGCGAGAGCAATACCAATACAAAGACCAAGGTGCCGTTTCTTGGAGATCTGCCGCTCGTAGGCGGTTTATTCAGAAAAAATAGCGAGAGTGTCGAGCGCAGGAATCTATTGATATTCGTTACCGCGACTGTTTTGGATGAAACAGAAGAGATAGTAGCAAGCGCTTCTGGAGGGAACGAGCAAGGCATATGAGTATACAAAAGATAATATTATTTATGATTTTAATTTTTTCCAGCACCAGCCTTGTATCTGGCTACGAGGCCAAGTCACTAAAAGGCGGGGAAGACTTGTCCAGTCATACGATCCTCGAGGTGCCAGAGATAAGAAGTAAACTTCAGACACCCATAACAGTGGATTTCAGGGATGTGAGCCTTGATTATGTCCTGGATTTTTTATCAGACGCAGCAGGCGTGAATATAATTACAGGCGCAGGGGTTGAGTCAGGGGACAAAAAGGTCACTATCAGGGTAAAGGACATGGCGTTAGGGGGCCTTTTAAAATATATTTTCAGGAACCAAGGACTTATTTACAGGATCGAGGAAAGCGCGGTGTGGGTGGATACATTTGACGCAATGGAAGGAGAGGATTTAGAGACGCGGATCTATTACCTGGACCAGGGACTCGCCATGTTTACTGAATTCAGCGGAAAGACTGCCAGTTCTGGCGGGGGATTTGGCGGCGCAGCAGGCATATCAGAAGTAAATACTATCAAGGACGTGCTTGATGACGCTATCGTCTGGCCAAGTGACGCCAAGATCAACCTGGACGAGCGCACAGGCGCGCTAATTGTCACAAACACGCCTTCAAATTTAAAGGTAATCGAAGAGATCCTATATAATCTTGACATAGACGCGACGCAGGTCCTTATAGAGACGAGGTTTGTGGAAATAAATGTCACAGATACAAGCGAGCTGGGAATAAATCTTTCCTTGAGCAGCCCTTTTGCTATTTATAAAGACGCTGGCGAGTCAGTGAATGAGATAGCCTCTGGCAGCGGTTCAGCTTTTTCATCTTTTACGAACGCGAGCGAAGGGCTGAACCTTGCTTACCAGGGCATGCTTACAAAGCCCCAGTTTTCAGCAGTCTTGCACGCGCTTGAGAAGAATACAAAACTAAAGACTCTTTCTGCGCCAAAGATCACCACATTGAATAACCAGACAGCCACAATAGAGATAGTGAATGAATTTGTATATCCGACAAGATATGAGCCGACATTGATAAAAAAGGATTTAAACGAAGATGGAGATTTTCTTGATGAAGAATTAGTAGATGGAGTCCTTACAAAAGAAACAAGGTTTGTAAATGCGCCGCAGGGTTTTGAAACGCGGGATATAGGGATAATTCTCCAGGTAACGCCAAATATAGGCGCGGATAAACGGGCAATAACATTGACGCTAAGGCCAGAGGTAAGCGAGGCATCTCCGAACGCGTTTGAATATAGCGGCGAGGTAAAACTGCCGAAGTTTACAACAAGGAGCCTTACCACGAATATAGTCGTAAAGAACGGGGAGACCATAATGCTGGGAGGACTCATAAAAGAGACAAGGATCAATACCAGGACAAAGACACCTTTTTTAGGCGACCTGCCTTTATTGGGCCCACTCTTCAGAAAGGACTCGGACAGCGTGGAGAGAAAGAATCTTTTGATATTTGTCACTGCCAGTATCCTGAGTCGGAAAGGCGAGATATTACAATGAGTAAGATCATCAACATTAAAGACGTGGCCAGGGAAGCGGGTGTTTCAATCGCGACTGTCTCAAGGGTCGTGAATAAATTATCGACGGTAAAACGCTCTAATAAGATCAGGGTCGAGAGGGCGGTTAAGAAACTCAAGTTTACGCCCAATGTGAGCGCGCAGAGGCTCGCGGCAAAAAGCAACAATGCGATCGGCCTTGTCATCCCCAGATATTCTGATATATTTCATTCATTCTACGCGCTGCAGATCCTGCAGGGTATTGGCCTTGCAGTAGAAAGGATGAAGCTGGATTTATTACTTCATATAACAGACGGCGATAGTTTTTTGAATACATCAGCAGTGGAAGGCGTGATATTCTCTGATATTATAGGCAATGAAGAGCAGGTGGACAATGTGCTCGAGAAGGACATGCCGTGCGTTATCATGAATTATCTTACAAAGGATCTGCCGGTCTCGTGCGTGGCAATAGATAATTTTAACGCAGCCGCGAAGGCAGTGCAGTATCTCATCAAGCTCGGCCACTCAAAGATCGCCACGATTACAGGCGAGTTAAAATCCCAGGTAGCCATAGATAGATTAGATGGGTACCTAAAGACGCTTGAAAAAAACAAGATAGACAAAAAAAAGAATTATATAAAATACGGTGATTTTGGAAGGGATCTAGCTATAAAGGCCACAAAGGAACTCATAGACTCAAAGACACCCCCAACAGCCATATTCGCCGCGAGCGATGAAATGGCTGTAGGCGCGATACAGGTCTTGATCGAGAATGGCATAAACGTGCCCCATGATGTTTCAGTAATAGGTTTTGACGACAACCAGCTTGCGTTGGGTTTTTCTCCAGTGCCGCTCACTACTATGAGGCAGCCATTGCATAAAATGGCTGTTACAGCCACAGAAACGCTTTACAATATCATCACCAAAAAGACAAAGGGCCATAAAAGGATAATTCTTCCGGCAGAACTCATTGAGCGGTCTTCCTGTCAATCGTTAACCTGATCCCACACTTAGGTTGACAATCCCCAAATCCCATATAAAATATATCTATGATAAGAGATATCCTTGATAATGTATTAAATGGTAAGGAGTTAGGCCTTGAAGAGGCAAAGACGCTTTTAGATGCAAAAAGGGATGAGGTCTATTTTCTTATGCACGCGGCCAATGCAGTGAGAGAGAGGTTCTGCGGCAATAAGATCGACCTTTGTTCTTTGATAAATGCGAAGAGCGGACTTTGCTCAGAGGATTGCAAATTCTGCGCCCAATCCTCAAGGTACAAGACAGGCTGCGAGGTCTACCCGCTGGTCAGTGTTGAGGAAATGGTAAAGGCGGCAAAAAAGGCAAAAAGAATAGGCGCTGCTAATTTTTGCATTGTCATTAGCGGGGGAGGGCCCACGGAAAGCGAATTCAAGAAGATAAAGAAGGCGATAGCAAGGATCAATAAAGAAGTAGGCATAAGCGTGGATTGTTCGCTGGGAAATCTTGCGATAGGCATGGTTAAACAGTTAAAGGAATTGGGCATAGCGCGATATAATCATAATCTAGAGACGTCAAAGAATTTCTACAAAAATATTTGCACGACACATTCTTATGAAAACAGGCTGAACATGGTGCGCATGCTGAAGGACGTGGGCCTGAATCCTTGTTGCGGCGGGATAATCGGACTGGGCGAGTCAATAGAGGATAGGGCGGACCTCGCGTTCAGCTTAAAGGAGCTGGATGTTAAATGCGTGCCAGTGAATATACTTAATGCGAGAAAAGGTACGCCTCTTGGAAACATTGAGCCGCTTCCGCCCATGGAGATAATAAAGACGATCGCGGTTTTCAGGCTGGTTTTGCCGCGCTCGGTTATAAAGATCGCGGGCGGCAGGGAGAGTGCGCTGCGTGACATGCAGGCAATGGCATTTCTGGCAGGCGCGAATGGTATGATAATAGGCGGATATCTTACTACAAAAGGAAGATCTGCGGCTGAGGACCTGCGGATGATACGCGACCTCGGCTTCACCACATAACTTAAAGAGGAGGACTTATGAAAAAGATGCGGATAGCAGTATTGGGCGCAGGGGGTTTAGGAAAGGCATGTCTTGAAGTCGTGGCAAAGAAAAAAGAGGCGGAGGTCGTTGCTATTTGCGATTCGCATGGCTATTTGTATTCTGGAAAAGGGATAGGGGTGGAAGATCTGATGCGACTCAAGCCTTCCAGGGATCCCATAGGCGAAATTATAAAGTTAAAGAATAGATTTGACGGGATCTTTGTGGCGCTTCCGAATTTGCCGAATGAATTTATTCCAGGCGTGGCAAAGCGGTTCATGAAGGCAGGGTACAGCGGGGTCTATACGTGCGCGTTAAAACGAACAGCCGCAATTAAATTGATGATGAAACTAGATAGCGGGCTCAAAAAAAATAATAGCATCTATATAGCCGGCTGCGGCGCAACGCCTGGACTTTTGTCAGCTGCGGCAGTGCTGGCAGCGCAATCATTTACAGAGATCGAGAATGTTAATATATGGTGGGGCGTGGGTATTTCAAACTGGGATGCATACAAGGCCACTATAAGGGAAGATATCGCGCATTTACCAGGATATACTGTTTTAAAGGCAAAAAGGATGACAGACACGCAGGTCGATAAGCTTTTGGACAGGACAGAGGGCAGGCTTGAGCTGCATAATATGGAGCATGCCGACGATATTTTGCTTAAAAATGTCGGGGTGGTTGATTCGCTGGACAAGGTTTCAGTGGGAGGCGTTATGGATACAAGGCACGCGAAAAAACCTGTCTCTACCACAATGACGCTTACCGGCACTACATTTGAAGGCAAACGTTCCAGTCATAGGTTCATACTAGGAGATGAGACCTCTATGGCAGCCAATGTCATAGGACCTGCCCTCGGATACATGAAGCGGGCGCTCTGGCTGAAGCAGCGCAAGATATACGGCATGTTCGGTTCCACTGAATTCATGCCGATGATAGTGAAATAAGACTATGGATTTCGACTCAATGTTACAGAAGGAACTGGGCGAGCTGAAAAGCAAAGGGCTTTTCAGGGAGATGAAAGAGATCAGCGGAATGCAGGGTCCTTTAGTAGTGATTGATAATAGAGAAGTAATCCTTCTTTCCTCTAATAATTATTTAGGGCTGGCCTCTCATCCTGAAGTGATCAAGGCGCAGATAGAAGCTGCAAAAGAATTTGGCGCAGGCGCGTCTGCCTCCCGTCTTATTTCAGGTAATATGATTTTGCATGAAAGATTAGAGAAAAAAATAGCTGATTTTAAGGGTACCGAGGCCGCGATTATTTTTACCACAGGATACATGGCGAATATCGGGACCATAAGCGCGCTTATGGGAGAAAAGGATCTTGTGATCTGTGATAAATTAAACCATGCCAGTATTATAGATGGTGTACGTCTGAGCGGCGCGGCATTGAGGACATATCCTCACAAGAATGTCGAAAGGTTAGAGGATATTTTAAAAAAAGAGATTTCGTATAAAAAGAAACTCATTGTCACCGACGGTGTTTTCAGTATGGATGGCGACGTAGCGCCTTTGTCTGAGCTCGTAAGGATTGCGGAAACCTACGATGCTATTTTGATGCTGGACGACGCGCACGCAACAGGCGTTATTGGAAAAAACGGAAAGGGCACGTGTGAGCATTTTGGAATAAAAGAGGGTGTTCATGTGCAGATGGGGACATTCAGCAAGGCACTGGGAAATCTGGGAGGATTCGTAGCCGGCTCAAAGGTCTTGATCGATTACATTCGCAACAAGGCCAGGTCTTTTATATATTCAACTGCCCTGCCGCCTGCAATAGTCGGTGGCTGTATAAAGGCTATCGAGATAATAGAAAAAGATAATAGCTTAAGGGAGAAACTCTGGTCTAATGTCGCAAGATTCCGCGACGCGCTATTAAAATTAGATTTTAATATTATGGAGACAGAGTCGCAGATAATCCCGATACGCACGCGAGATGCCTCTTTGACCATGAAGTCAGCTGAATTTTTACTGAAAAATGGAATATTTGCGCCGGGCATAAGACCGCCAACAGTGCCAAAGGCAAAATGCAGGATCCGCGCATCACTGATGGCCACGCATACCGATGAGCATATTGATAAAGCAGTAGAGGTATTTAAGAGGTTAAAAAGTGAACCCCATTCCAAATTTTAAAGGATTCTTATATATTTGGAAGGATTGATAATGAAAAAGAATCGTAGTAATATTATGCGTTACTATCCAAAAATTTGGAACGGGGCAAGGGGATTTTTTGTAACAGGAACTGACACAGGCGTTGGAAAGACTGAAGTCGCAGCCTATCTGGCAGAGAGTTTTTCCAAAAAAGGTTTCAAGGTAGGCACGATGAAACCTATTGCGACAGGTAGCTCTAAGGATGCGAGGATCCTAAAGGCAGACCCGGTGATTTCGTTTAGGTTACCCTTGGCGCCGTTGGTAGCAGGTAAGGTAAATAAAGGGAGGATATGGCAGGCCTTTGAGAAACTAAAGGCCAATAGCGATATCGTTATTGTGGAGGGCATTGGCGGCGTGATGGTGCCAATATCTGGAAAAGGCAAAAAGGCGTTTTATGTTTCAAATATGATTTCAAAGATGAACCTCCCAGCTATTATAGTAGCAAGGCCAAATTCAGGCACTATAAACCATACTTTAATGACTATAGAAGTGCTCCGAAGAAAAAAGATTAAAATAGCTGGTATTATATTTAATCACTCCTCCCGCGTAAAAAACGATATTTCAATAAAGACAAATCCCGGGATAATCCAGGGGCTTTCCGGGGTTAAGACCCTGGGTGTCATGCATTATAACAAAAACAGGAGCAAAAGGAGGATGAAATGGTTAAAGAGAATCGAATTTTAATATTTATAATCGGATTTTTGTGCGCATGGACATTTTTTTCTAATTTCACAGGAGAAACCAAGGCCCAGTCTGCGCTGCCATCCAACATTACTTTTTCAGGCGAGAGCAATGTGATCTATTTCCTGGACAGGGATAATGGAATTGTCTACAGGTATAATACTCAGGGCAGATTTACCCGCTCCTATATTATAGAGGAACTCGGTAAAGATTTGAAATCCAAGTAGGAAAGTGCTAAAATAAGATATTATGAAGATCAGGGAAAAATTTCTCACAACTGGAATAGGTAGCCTGCCGTATCTTGACGCAGGAAAGAGCGTTAAACAGGTCTGCGCCAATTTTGACATACCTTTCTGGCCACAGCTGCCAAAAAGAGGTTTTAAGGAAAATATGTTTGTCCAGTTTGCCCAGGGGCTGCCATCGCTTGTTATCGACGAGAAAAATCGAAAGATATACGTTGATAGCGCCAAGGATTTGAGCGGAGAATTAGGGAAGCTATACGAGATATATCTTTCAGGAGATTATAGTAGTCTCGCGCCTACAAGGGATTTTGCAGAGGGTTTTTATGCCTTTCTGGATATTACAAAGGGGTCAAGGCCCGGTTATGTGAAAGGCCATGTCACAGGCCCTGTTAGTTTTGGCTTGAGTGTCGTTGACGAAAAGGGTAAATCCATAATATACAACGATACCCTTAAAGAAGCGCTTGTCAAGCTCCTGGAGATGAAGGCCGCGTACCAGATAGATAGATTAAAGGATATCTCCAAAAATGTCATAATCTTTATAGATGAACCATCTCTTACTGGTTTTGGCTCCAGTTTTGTGAGCATTGAAAGACAGGACGTGATATTGATGTTGAATTCTATAATAGACAAGATCCATTCAAGGGGCGCTTTGAGCGGTATTCACTGTTGCGGAAATACAGATTGGTCGCTTCTTACTGAAACAGAAGTCGATATTATAAACTTTGATGCATACTCATATGCTGAAAATCTTTCATTGTATGTCAAGGATATAGCAGAGTTTTTAAAAAAAGGAAAAAGATTAGCATGGGGTATTGTGCCTACTTCTCAGGCAGTGACGAAAGAAACTGAGAACACACTTTTTGATAAATTAACAGAAGAAATAGGAGTTTTAGATAAAAAAGGAGTTCCGCGGGATCTACTGATCTCGCATTCATTGCTCACGCCAAGTTGCGGCATGGGTACTCTCTCCAATGAATTGACGGAAGATATCTTAACCAAGCTTACCAAAGTCGCACAATTAGCAAAAGACGCCTTATAAACTGACCAGTATGAATGATATTCTTGCCTTAGGGGCGCAGTCTAAAAGCAGCTTTTGTTTTGTTAAATCCGGAGGCTTTCATATTTCGGATTACAGCGGAGACCTGGGCGACATACATAATCTCAGGAATTTTGAGAGAGATATAAAAAAGATGCAAAAGAAACTCAAAGTCACGCCGGGTATTATCGCCTGCGATTTGCACCCTGAATATATTTCAAGTAAGTTAGCAGCAGAGTGGCTCAAGGTCCGAGGCTCGAGGCTCAAGGCAATCCAGCACCATAAAGCGCATGTGGCAAGTTGTATATTTGACAATGACGTCGAAGGTAAAGTAATAGGTATAGCATTTGACGGCACAGGGTATGGCCTGGACGGGAATATCTGGGGAGGCGAGTTTTTTGTAGGCACTCTTAAAGGGCTGAGGAGAGTCGCGTATTTAAAATATATTCCTATGCCTGGGGGAGAGACAGCTGTTCGCGAGCCATGGCGCATGGCGCTGAGCTATCTCTATAATATATATGGAAAGAGTTTTAATTTTGCCAGGATGGATAAGCAGAAGGCCAGACTTCTTACCCAGATGATAGATAAGGGCATAAATTCGCCTTTGACATCAAGCATGGGCAGGCTTTTTGACGCGGTTTCAGCGCTTACAGGGATTTGTCATGTAGCAAAATACGAAGGACAGGCAGCAATTGAGTTAGAAAGAGCTATCAGCTATCAGCCATCAGCTTTCAGCTTAAATAATGGATATAATTTTAGCTATTTTAACGATAAAGGCTTAGTTATAGTAGATTGGGCGCCGGTTATTAAAGGCATAGTTAAGGATTTACAAGCCAAAAAGACCAGGACAGAGATTTCAGTAAAGTTTCACAACGCGGTTTGTTATATGATAAGAGACGTGTGCAGGTTATTGAGAAAAAAATATAAAATAGACAAGGTCTGTATGAGCGGAGGCGTGTTTCAAAATAAGTTTCTTGCGACTCACGCAAAACCTCTTTTGGAAAAAGAAGATTTTAAAGTATATTTACACAAAAACCTGCCAGCCCACGACGGTAATATTGCATTGGGTCAGGCAATTTTAGCATCTGTCCAAGGCTAAGCCTTGGACAAAGCTTTGTCCAAGGCTTAGCCTTGGACAGGAGAAGCAGTGATATGTGCTTAGCAATACCTATGAAGATCGTAAAGATAGAAGGCGACAGGGCAGTGGTGTCTGCCGGCAGGGTCGAGCGCAGGGTAGCTATTAATTTTTTGAAGAACCCTATGGTGGGGGATTACGTGATGATACACGCTGGCTTTGCCATTGAAAAGCTCGATACTAAAAAAGCAGAAGAAACACTTCGCATGCTGGAAGAGATCTGATGAAATATATCGACGAATTCAGAGACAATAAAATAGCGAAAAATATCTCAAGGGCAATTTTTGAAAAGGCCGGGACATCAGGACCTGTAAATATAATGGAGGTGTGCGGCACGCATACAATGTCTATCTGTAATTTTGGTATTCGCGACATGCTGCCTGAGAATATAAATCTTATCTCAGGGCCTGGATGCCCTGTCTGCGTTACGCCAAAAGCATACATTGACAGGGCAGTGGCGCTTGCCGGGATCCAGGATACTGTCGTGACGACATTTGGGGATATGATGAAGGTGCCTGGTTCGCGTTCCAGCCTGACGCAGGAAAGGACAAAGGGCGCATCGGTAAAGGTTGTTTATTCTACGCTGGATGCAGTGGATATTGCTGAAAAAAACCCGGATAAAAAAGTGATCTTTCTCGGCATAGGCTTTGAGACCACATCGCCCACTGTGGCTGCTAGCCTGGCATACGCAAAAAAGAAAAGGCTAAAAAACTTTTTTGTATACTCTGGGCACAAGGTAATACTTCCGGCTATGAAGGCGTTGATGGAAGACCGCGACGCAAAGATAGACGCGTTTTTATGTCCCGCGCATGTAAGCACTATTATAGGTATGACGCCTTATAACATTATTGCCACAAAATACAAGACGCCGTGCGTGATAACAGGATTTGAGCCACTGGATATCCTGCAGGGCATTTTAATGATCATAGAGCAGATCACATCTAAAAGATCAGAGGTTGAAAATCAGTATAAAAGGATCGCTACAAGGTCCGGAAATAAAAAGGCCCTTGATCTGCTGGATGATGTTTTTGAGATAGAGGATTCTGAATGGCGCAGCATCGGTATTATCCCTAAAAGCGGCATGAGATTGAAAAGAAAGTATTCAGTATTCGATGTTGAGAAAAATTTTGATCTACCTGCGATAAAAACCAGGCCTGATACAGGATGCATGTGCGGGAGCGTGTTGAAAGGCATAAAGACGCCGTTTGATTGCCCACTCTTTAACAAAAAATGCACGCCTGAACATCCTGTGGGGCCATGCATGGTCTCCAGCGAGGGTACATGCGCTGCGTATTATAGGTACCCCGTACCACAAGGGTACGGGGCAGGCAGAAGATGAGAAAAATCACATTAGCCCATGGAAGCGGCGGAAGCCTGATGCATGAATTGATAAAGGATCTGTTCGTGAAGAACCTGGACAACCCTTATTTAAACAATCTTGGGGATTCAGCTTTGATCAATAAAAACCTGGCATACACTACAGATTCGTTCGTGATCAACCCTATATTTTTTCCAGGCGGAGACATAGGAAAGCTGTCTATCTGCGGCACAGTGAATGATCTGTGCGTTTCCGGAGCCAAGCCAAAATATTTGTCATGCGGCATGATAGTTGAAGAGGGATTTGATTATAAAGATCTGGAGAAAATAACATTATCAATAAAGAAGACCTGTAAAAAGGCGGGCGTATATGTAGTTGCGGGGGATTTCAAGGTTGTTGAAAAAGGCGCGGTGGATAAGATTTTTATAAATACATCAGGTATTGGAGAGATGTATCAGAATGCCATGCTTTCGGCCAGCCGCATAAGACCAGGCGACAAGATCATCGTAAGCGGCACAATAGGCGACCACGGCGCGTCAGTACTTTTGGCAAGGGAAGAACTGAAATTTAAATCAAGGATCTTTAGCGACTGCGAGTGTCTTAATGGCCTGATATCATCGATAATATGCAAGGATATAAGGTTTATGAGGGACCCTACCAGGGGCGGGCTCGCGACTACATTGAACGAGATCAACGCGCAGTGCAGTTATGATATGACTATTGACGAAAGAACTATCCCTGTAAAAGAAAAGGTAAGGGCATTGTGCGAGATACTTGGTATGGACCCTTTATATATGGCAAACGAGGGCAAGGCGCTCTTTATAGTCTCTCCGAAATCAGCGTCAAGGATCTTGTCGCGTATGAAAAGCCATCCTCTCGGCAAAAACAGCAGGATCATCGGAGAGGTTGAAAAACGCAAAGCCAAAAAAGTTTATTTAAAGACAAAAATAGGCGGCACGCGTATCCTGGACATGCTAAGAGGCGAGCAGTTGCCCAGGATCTGCTAAAGGTGATTTATGCATGAGATCGGACTGGTAGACGATATAATCAGCGTGATCAGGGCCAGGCTGAAGGCGTCAGGCGAGGATTCAAAGGTCAAAAAGGTCAATATCCTTATAGGTGAATTAGAGCATGTTACGCCAGATCATTTTGAGTTTCATTTCAGGGAAAGGGCAAAGGGCACGAGTCTTGAAAATGCAGAGTTAAGTTTTAAAAAAGTCGTTGCAAAGTTTAAATGCAAAGGCTGCAAAAAAGAGTTTTCAGGACGGGAAGGGCTGAATGGATGCCCTGGCTGTGGAAGCAAGATAAATGATATTATAGCTGGCTCAGGGATTAGCGTAGAGTCAGTGGAGATATATGACTAAAAAAGATTACAAGGAAAGATTTTACAGGGGCTGGGTCAAAGGCAAGGATCTTCTCACGCAGGAGATTGTTGTTGCCGAGACAGATCTTTATATTTCCGCGGAAAAGGATATAAAAGAGATCGCGGAAAGAATTGTAAAAAAATACAGGAGCGAAATAGAAGGCTATATAAAAAAGCTGCCTGAATTCAGGACCAGTCTCCAACCATTGGATCCAGATTCTGGCGCGCCTGATATTGTTAAAGACATGATTCGCGCTTCAAAGGCAGCGGGTGTTGGACCAATGGCAAGCGTGGCTGGCGCAATGGCAGAATTTGTTGGAAAAGAACTTTTATCAAATTCAAACCAGGTTATAGTCGAAAATGGCGGGGATATATTTATAGCTTCAGACATAGAGCGAACTGTCGCAATATTTGCAGGTGATTCACCATTGAGCAAAAAACTTTCTATAAAGGTAAGACCAGGGGATATGCCGCTGGGGATCTGCACGTCTTCTGGCACGATCGGTCATTCTTTGAGCTTTGGAAAAGCAGATGCGTGTGTTATAATATCTAAGTCTACATCACTGGCAGACGCAGTAGCGACTGCCGCGTGTAATAAGGTAAAGACAAGGGAAGATATAAAACCAGCACTTGGGTTTGCCACATCTATTAAAGGTATACAGGGCGCATTGATAGTTTTAGGCAAGGATTTCGGCGCCTCAGGCAACATAGAGCTGGCTTAAGGTGGAGGAAGACATGGTTTCAAAGAAGATTGTTTTGAAGTTTCCGCATAGATTGGTGGATCAGCCTGTGATATGCAGGATGGTCAAGGACTATGGTCTGGAGTTTAATATATTGAAGGCATATGTTACGCCAAGAGAAGAGGGGCTTCTTGTGCTCGAGCTCAGCGGCGATGACAAGAATTTTGACAAGGCAATAGCGTATGCGAAAAAGCTTGGCGTGAGCGTGCAGCCGCTTTCAAAGGATATAAAGCGAAACGAGAAAAAGTGCACGCACTGCGGGGCATGCGTTCCAATATGCCCGACAGAGGCGCTTGTAGTGGATCCAAAAACGCGCAGGGTGGATTTTTATAGCGAGAAATGCATTGCGTGCGAGCTCTGTATAAATGCCTGCCCGCCAAGGGCAATGGAGCTGCATTTCTGATAGTTGAAAAAAATTCCTTGATAGCATAGGAAATTATACCACCCCATTTGAGCACAGATTATGCTATAATTGAGACAATCCCATGTTAAATAATCGCCCCATTTATCACAAAAACAGGCTCATCCAGATATTCAGTGACCATTGGGAGCAGTTCA